>CAMWHW010000162.1 GCA_947174175.1 uncultured Clostridia bacterium
AAATCTAATTAGTAATAATAAATAAAATATTTACGCGCTTTCGGTTTCTTCGGGCGCGTCGGGCTGTTCGGTTTCACGCGCCTTCTGAATGACGTCGGCAACCGCGGGGTATTTGTCCCTGCGGATAAGCTCGCTTATCTCCTCGCCACCGCGCTGTCTTATAAGATAACCCTCGCTCTCCGTGCCCTCTCTGCCGTAGCTTATAATCTTATCCTCGTCGCCCTGCACCACCACGGGCTCGGGGCGCGGCAGACTTGCAGTAACCTTGGAAGAGAATGAATAAGCATAACCGTCCTCCTCGCCGTAAACCGTACAGCAGACTGAGTTTAGAGTGCAGTTGACGCGGATATATATCGGGGTTTTGCGGTTGTTTCTGAATTTCAGATCGAAATAATTGCCGCTGACCATGGCATCGCGCGACGGCGCAACGTAGGACACCTGCAAGCTGTGAGGGTGGTATTCCTCCACGCTCAGCCCCGACAGCAGCGCGGCGTTATACAGCGTCGTTGAGACCTGACACACGCCACCGCCCACGCCCATAACGAACTTGCCGTTCTCTATAATCTTTGCGGACTTAAAGCCGTTCTCTTCGGTGCGCGCGCCCACGACTTGGTTGAACGAAAACGTTCCGCCGCTCTCAATCACCGTGCCGTTTATCTTCTGCGCGGCAAGGCGGATATTGGACGACCTGTCGGTATTGTCCGCGTCGAAATAGGTCGTAAAGGAATAAAGTCTGCGCGTGCGCGCCCTGACGTTTTCCACCGTCTGAGTTCTCGTAACGACGCGCGTACATATGCGCACGTCCTCAAAATTTCCGTTAAGCGAGGACGAAATATCGTCCAGAAGTTTTGCCTTGTCGCACTCGATTCCGTCCGAACCTTCGAAGTAAGTAAACGCTTCGCCCGCGGTATTGAACAGCGCGTAAGGCTCCACGGCGGGGCGCGAAAGGTCGGCGCAGATATTGGCGGCAATCTCATCGGCACCGTTCAGAAAATAGTGCACGGGCGAAGAATATTCGCCGCTCTTTCTTACGGAAAGCAGCGTATCGGTAAAGCCGTCCTTGTAATCTATTTCGGGATATGAATACTCGTACACGCGTTCATCGGCGCATATGCGCAGCTGTTTTTGTTTTAAACTGCCCTCCACGCCCCTTCTCAGCGCGGACTTTGCCGCGTTTATAGTCATTCCGCCGACTTCCACGCCGTTTACCGTAACGCCGCGCGGAAGCCTGCCCGTAAAGCCGCAGCACAAAAATAAAGCGCTTGCAATAAACACAAGCGCAGTAAATATTTTTAAAGTTTTAACAAGACTTTTTTTCAAATTAATTTAAGTGCGGAAAGCAGCTTGCCGTCGGGGTAGAACGCAGGTTCGCCCACGCGCCTGTTGCCCTCGGCATAGTGCGTATCCGAACCGCCCGTCACAAGCAGACCGTATTTTTCCGCAAGCTCCTTATAGTACTGCGTTTCCTTAGCAGTATGCCCCGAATACACCGCTTCTATGCCTGAAAGTCCGCAGGGAAGAAGGCGCTTAATAAGTTGCTCGACGCCGTCCTTATCCAGTGCGATTCTGCCGGGGTGCGCAAGCGAGCACACGCCGCCGCAGGACGAAATAAGTTCGGCGGTATCCTCGGGCGTAGGTCTGCCAACGCACGAAAAACCGGGCTTGCCGAAACCGAGATAGCGCGCGTAAAAATCGAAGGGCGAGCGCGCGTAACCCTTTCTTGCGCCGGCGGTTGCAATGTGCATGCCGTGCAGGGGTGAAAGCTTGCACTTGCGTTCCCTGACTACCTCGCCGTAGCTTAAACGCACGCCCGCAGCCGCAAGCTTTTTCAGAACGTCGAAGGCGCGCTCCTCCGCGCCGTCGTAAAGCTTCTTATGAAAGCTTACGTATTTTTCACATTCGCAGTCCATGCCGTAGCCCAGAATATGCACCTTAATATTATTGTCGTAGGCGGAAACTTCCTCGCCGTCGACGGCTATTATCCCCGAGGCAAGCGCAAGTTTTTTAACCTCGCCGCGCGCGTTGGCGTTGTCGTGGTCGGTCACGGAAATAAGTCCCACGCCCCAGCGCTTCGCCGCAGCAATTACGTCCGCGGGCGACTGCGCGCCGTCCGAATAGTAGGTATGAACGTGCATATCCGCCCGAATCATCTTTTAACTGCGCCCCCTTCAATCATAATCTTATTGACGTCCCTGCCGTACAGCACGCGCTCTGCGTGGGTGCAGGTTATTATGGTCTGCAAACCTTCCGTGCGCCCGACCAGCTTTTTGCGCCTGGGCAAGTCCAGTTCGCTCATAACGTCGTCCAAAATGAGTACGGGATAGTCGCCGCACGCCTGCTTGAAAACGTTTACCTCGGCAAGCTTGATGGCAAGCGCGGCGGTTCGCGTCTGCCCCTGCGAGGCAAAGTTTTTGGCGTCCGCCCCGTCTATTATTATGTCCAGATCGTCGCGGTGCGGTCCGCTTGCGGTATAACCCAAGCGTATATCGCGGTCGTAGTTATTCGAAAGCTCGTCGAACAGCCGCTTTTCCAGTTCCTCCGCACTGCCCTTGTATTTCTTTTCGGGGGAGACGACAAGCTCCTCCTGCCCGTCGGTTAAATACGCGTGCGCTTCCGCGGCAAGGGGGGCAAGCTTTTCGACGTAGTCCGCCCTGCTGCTTGCAACCACGGCGCCGTACTTGCACAATTGTGCATCCCACACGGGGAGCGTATCGTACACCGTATCCAGGTCCCTGCTCTTTAAAAGGTTGTTACGCTGTTCCAGAATTTTGTTGTACCTTGAAAGCGCGACGAAATAGGAACGCGACAGCTGGGATATTGATAAATTCAGAAAGCGCCTGCGCTCGTCCGGACCGTCCTGAATGAGGCGCAGCTCCTGCGGGGAAAAGAACACCGCAAAAACGTTGCCCATTAAATCGGCGTTGCGCGTAATTTTGTTTCCGTTTATCTTGACCTCGCGCCCCGCTTCGGTTATGCGCGCGGAAATTTCCACCTCGCCGTACCGCCCCTCGCATAAGCAGGAAATGTTTGCAACCTGCTCACCGCTCTTTATAAGCTGTTTTTCGCGGCGGGTGCGCGGCGAAGTGCCCGTGCAGAGGTAAAAAACCGCCTCCGCACAGTTGGTCTTGCCCTGCGCGTTTTTGCCGAACACCACATTAAGACCGGAAGAACTTTCGAATTTTTCCTCGCCGTAGTGT
>CAMWHW010000163.1 GCA_947174175.1 uncultured Clostridia bacterium
GTATATCGGATATTATCCGTTTATTAAACGTCACTGCTATCGTCAGTATTTACGTCCGCATTATCTTCCGCGGTAGTCGGCAGTTGCGTATCCTCATCAATCGGAGAAATTGCAGTCTGCGCTTTTTTCTCCTCTTCGCGCTGTTTGCTCAGCTTTATAATTTTTAAAATCTGCGACACGATAAAGGGAATTGCGATTATAGCAATTATTATGATTATGCCGTATTTACTCAAAAATCTGAAAAACGCACCCCAACCGGCCGAATTGAAAGTGCATTTCCCAAGCAGATTTTCAGCCGTGACAAGCTCCCTGTCAGCAGACGGATTGTTTACGCCCTTCGTAATTATGGAGATAACGTTTCCGTTTTCGTCTTTGATTAACTCCATCGCCTTATGAACGATGCTTTGCCCTTTAATATTTGCATCAAAGCCGTCGCCCGCAATAAAAACGATATTATCACCGCTCTCTACTTCGCTAATCTTACACGAATGATAAATAATCAAATCGCCCACCTTGATTTCAGGCTCCATTGAAGGAGTCTGAACGACGGCAAAAGACGTTCCGAAAAAGCTGACGGGCTTTTTCTGTGCGCGGCAAATAACTATATTTACTATAATTACTGCCGTAACAACCAAAACTACTGCGGTAAGAACGGTGCAGACTATCGAAAGAATCTTCGTCCAGGGCTTCTTTTTTTCGTTACTCACCCTTTTTTCTTCGTCCTTTTAATAGTTGTAAGCTTTTTGTGCGTTATGCGTCTTGGCTTATTCTTATTCTTTTCGTCTGCAAGCTCCTTTTGCAGCTTTACAAGCTTAGATTCGGCACGCTCTGCCATACGTTGCGCACGCTCGACTTCTTCCCATTTAAGCTTTAAAAACAGCTTGCGCCTGCGAACGCGCTCCTGCTGTTCTTTAATCTCGATACGCTTCTTTTCAATTGCCGTCAACGGCTTTCGGTCGGTAACGTCCTTAATCTGCTCTTCAATCAGCTCGTTATACATTTCGTCGTTAATGCGCGAAACCGAACGGAAGAACTTGGTAAAGTTGACATTAAGACGATTTTCCACCACGTATTCGCCTTCCTGCGCAGCGGCGGTCAATTCGTCCTTCATTTTGCGGAAGTAATATTCGTTTATAGTCTCCTCGCCCGACTGTTGATTAGACAGCTCGAAATCGGGAGAAAAAGTATAGTTCGTAATTATACTAAACTCTTTCTCCTGAGGCACGGAGAACTCGATTTCGTCGTACTTCTCTTTCTTTAAAATGCGGTCGGTGAGAAGCGATTGCAAGCTTAAACCTGTTATTACGGTCAAATCGTCGAAGTAATCGCCGTCCACGGGCAAATTCTTGTCCTTGACGTCGACGCTGTAACCCAGATAAGTATATGACGAAACAAACAACCACAGTTTATAGCAGTTGTTATAATCGACGTTCTTCATTAAAAGGTTAGTCTTCTGAATGGGCGGACGCACGGGTTTTGCCTTGTTGAGCTTCTTCATAAACTCCGTGGTCTGCAACACGCGCAATCTGCGGCGGATAGTTTCAACCCTTTTGAAAAGATCCTCGTTTTTGCTGGCTTCCTCAGATGATTCGGGCGGTTCCTGCACTTGCAAGTTGATATTGCATTTGAACCTGCTTATTCCGTACTCGAACTCCGACTGAACGCAAACGTTGGTCTGCTCGAAATTATCCATCTTTCCGTTCAAATCTTTATAGCGCTGTTCAACGAACTTAATGAGCCTGTTTATAAGCGCACAGATAAAGCGGTTTTCGTAAATCGCGATATCCTCATCCATCTCTACGGTAAGCAGCTTTTTAGGCGTAACTTCGCCTTTTTTATCAATATTCTGTACGAATTGCGAGTGCGTCGTCAAGTGTCTGACCGTTCGCGTATTGGTGCGGCGCACCTTTGCAACGTCCAGAATAAGATCGCTTTCCGCAATGAACTTACGGGGATTGCGCACAATCTGCTCTATGGAGTGAAGCGCGCCTTCGATAGTCAATACCCAGTTATCGTCCAGCATAACCGACTGCGAAACGACGTTATGAAGAACTTTATTTTCTCCGGCGCGAAGCGCGGTAAGAAAACGGGAATAACTCTGGCTGTCCCCGCCTATTTTTTTCATAAACTTATTCAGAAAATTCTTATCCATATCACACCTTAAAAATATAGCCTAACCCGTCGGGTCAGGCTTTTTAAGCATAAAATGCCGTTTATGACAGTTTTTGCAGTTCCTTTATATAATCGACACAATACGGCATTGCACCTTTGCCGAACTTCTCGTCAAAGAAGTCAATCAAAGCGCTAAGCTCCTTATGCAGGAAAGGCAAGTTGAGCGCGTTAAACTTGCGCAAAATTTTTGAGGTTATAATGAAGTCAACGCCGCCCAGCTCGGTTCCGCCGCACGCCATGTAGACGGGAACGAACAGTTTGAGCTGTTTCATAATACGGTTACCGAAGCTGATTTTAAAGTTCTCGCGAATGTGCGCGTCGAATTCCTTGATAAGCGCAAACGTTTCGTCTGAAATCTTAAATTCATTATGCGCACGCTCGAACAGACTGTCGAGATAGCTGTACGAACAGTTATAACTCTCCGTCAGAGGCGCATCGAAATAGTCCGCCTTGTTGTTGAGTTCAAGCGTAACGGCACGGTCGTAAACCTTGTCGGTAATTGTAAACGTCGAATCGTCGTTGTTCGCCGTTCCGATAAACCATATATTCTGAGGAACGAGGAATTTGCCGTAAACGACGTTCTTGGGGTCGTCCTCGCGGGGAGCCGCAATAAGGTCAATGTTCCACTCTGCCACGTCGGGCATTTCCATTATGGACAGGAAGTCCGCAAAGTAATACTCGATACGCGCCAGGTTCATTTCGTCGAGGACCATAAAGTTGGGGTCTTCACGAAGTGAAACTTCATACAACGAAGCAAGGAAATCGGTTTCGTTGAACTTCTTGGTAAATTCGTTAAAGTAACCTATAAGGTCGGCTCTGTCACGCCAGGAAGGCTGAACGGAAATTATGGAAGTTCCGTTATTGAAGAACTTACCCATTGCATAGGGCAGCGAAGTTTTACCGGTACCAGAAATACCTTCGAGTATAATTACCTTAGAGGTTGCCATACCTGAAAGGAATATTCTTATGGTTTCCTCGGTATAGTAA
>CAMWHW010000164.1 GCA_947174175.1 uncultured Clostridia bacterium
CCCGTAAGAGGACAATCTTCCAAGAGAAACGCGAGGACGAGAAAGGGTCCCCGCCGCACGGTAGCCAAGAAGAAGGGCGCAAAGTAAGGTCAGGGAGGATTTAAGATTTTATGGCAGCAGCTACTAAAAAGACGACCACTACCAGAAAGCGTAAAGAGCTTAAAAAGGTCGATAAAGGTCAGGTACACATTCAGTCATCTTTCAACAATACTTTGGTGACCGTAACCGATATGCAGGGCAACGCAATCAGCCAGTCGAGCGCAGGCGCACTCGGCTTCAAGGGTTCCAGAAAGGGCACTCCTTTCGCAGCGCAGATGGCTTGCGAAACGGCTGCAAAGGCGGCAAAAGAGCACGGACTCCGCTCGGTCGAAGTCTACGTTAAGGGTCCCGGCGCAGGCAGGGAGTCCGCAATCCGCGCACTTGCGAACTGCGAACTTGAAATCACGCTTATAGCCGACGTTTCACCCATACCCCACAACGGATGCAGACCGCCTAAGCGTCGCAGAGTATAAAGGAGGACAAAATAGATTATGGCAACTTACAGAGAAGCAAAATGCCGCCTTTGCAGAAGAGAAGGCGCAAAGCTCTTTTTGAAGGGCGATAAATGTTATAACGGCAAGTGCCCGTTCGAAAAGCGTCCCGTAGCTCCCGGCGTACACGGCGCAGGCAGAAAGAAGGTTTCCGAATACGGACAGCAGCTCCGCGAAAAGCAGAAGGTTAAGCGTATTTACGGCGTACAGGAAGGTCAGTTCAGAGCTTATTACGAGCGTGCGGACAGAATGAAGGGCATCACCGGTGAAAACATGCTCTCCCTTCTTGAAAGAAGACTGGATAACGTCGTTTACAGAATGGGTATCGGCGTTTCCCGCGCACAGGCAAGACAGCTTGTAAACCACGGACACTTCACCGTAAACGGTAAAAAGGTAAACGTTCCCTCTTTCATCGTAAAGGCAGGCGACGTTATAGCCGTTAAGGAGAGCAAGACCTCCAACAAATACTTCGAGGGTATCAAGTCCGCAAAGGCAGGCAATCTGCCCAAGTGGCTGGAATTCAGCCCCGAAAAGCTGGAAGGCAAGATTATTGCGCTTCCCGCAAGAGACGATATAGACAGCCAGATTGCAGAGCATATGATTGTCGAGTTGTACTCCAAGTAATTCATAAATAATAGGAGGTAGTATATGATTGAGATAGATATACCCAAGATCGAAGTGGTGGAGAGTGAGAATCAGTCATACGCAAAGGTCGTTGTCGAACCCCTTGAAAAGGGTTTCGGACTCACAATAGGCAACTGCCTTAGAAGAATTTTGCTGTCTGCTCTTCCCGGCGCTGCGGCTCAGGGCATAAGATTTTTAGACGGCTCGGTCAAGCACGAATTTTCGCCCATCGCAGGCGTCAAAGAGGACGTTACCGAGATAATTCTCAATTTAAAAACTCTTGCAATCAAGACGAAAATAACCGATAAAGATTATATTAAGGTCGTTCACCTTTACAAGGAAGGACCCTGCGAAGTCAAGGCAAGCGATATCGAGCAGGACGCCGAGCTTGAAATTATCAACGGCGACCAGCATATCTGCACGGTTGACGAGGGCGGCAAAATCGATATGGAAATAACCATCGGCCGCGGCAGGGGCTACAAGGGCGCCGACCACACCAAGACCGAACTTATCGACTATATTCCCATCGACTCCATCTATACGCCCGTAAAGAAAGTAAATTACAGCGTAGAGAATACGAGAGTAGGTCAGAATACCGACTTCGACAAGCTGGTTCTGGAAGTATGGACGAACGGCGCGTTCTCCGCAAAGGAAATCGTGTCGCTTGCGGCAAAGATTATGCAGGACCATATCGGACTTTTCGTCGATTTGTCGGAAACGATTAAGGATATGGACATACTCGTCAAGAACGAGGACGACCGTCAGCAGAAAATTCTTGCAATGGCAATCGAGGATATGGACTTGTCCGTGCGCTCCTACAACTGCTTGAAGCGCGCAAATATCCACACGGTTGAAGACCTGACCAAGAAGACGGAAGACGAAATGCTCAAGGTGCGCAACCTTGGCAGAAAGTCTTTGGACGAAGTAATTTTAAAATTACAGTCCTACGGACTTTCGTTAGCTAACAAGGAGGACTAATAAGATGCCCGCGAAATTAGGAAGAACATCAGAACAGAGAAACGCATTGCTCAGGAACCAGGCGTCCGAGCTTTTGTGGTACGGCAAAATACAGACGACGGAGGCTAAGGCAAAGGCGCTTCAACCCTACGTTGAAAAGATTATAACCAAGGCTATGAGCGTTTACGACCTCAACGAAGAGAAGCAGGTTAAAAAGACGGACGCTAAGGGCAAGGAAGTAACCGTTAAGGTTATTCAGGACAGCCCCAAAAAGCTTGCGGTACGCCGTGCTTTAATGGCAAAGCTCCGCGATTTGCAGGAAGTAAAGGGCTTTTCCGAAAAGAAGAGCGAGTACAAGGCGAGAACCAAGGATATTCAGCATCCTTTAATGGAGAAGCTGTTTAACGAAATCGCGCCCAAGTACGCACAGCGCAAGGAAGAGCTTGGCCAGGGCGGCGGTTATACGCGCATCTATCTTTTGGGACAGCGCCGCGGCGACGCTGCCGAAGAAGCTATTATAGAGCTCGTATAAGCGAAAAAGATAAAAATATAATTGACATATACGCAAAGTGTGATATAATATAAGCAGTAAAAAGAACAAAGGAGACTGAACAATGGCTAGCAAGAAAGACTATTTCGGACTTGGCAGATTTGTAAGCATCATTCTGGCAATCATCCCTTTCACCGCTTGGATCCTGGGTATGATTACCCGTTTTTCCGAGGGTAAGATCGTTGCGGGTATCATTCGTATCTTCGGCGGTTGGCTTATCTGGCTTCTCGACCTCATTCTTATGATCGTCAGCGGCCACATTTTGCGCTTACTTAATATTTAAGTCAGAACAAAGTTGAAGTTCAGCCCGACACTCGTCGGGCTGAACTTTTTTATTAAAGTCATTATTTTTATTTCCGCGACATATGAATATAAAGTCGAAATTTAAAGGAGTGAAAAAATGGCTTTTGATAAATGGTTCAATAAACAGGACAGACTGGTTCAGATACTTCTGCTTTTAATTCCCTTCGTGGGCTGGGTAGTGGAGTGCCTGGTAA
>CAMWHW010000165.1 GCA_947174175.1 uncultured Clostridia bacterium
CCGTTTTATCGTCCGTGTTTTCCGTATCCTCGGACGCTTCGGGTTCGGCGGGCGCCGTCGGTTGTACGGGGTCGTTATAGGGGTGCTTTTTATCGTAATCTTCCTGCAACCCCTTGAATAAAAGGGTGAGCGCAAAGAATATCGCCGCGCACAGCAGAGAAATCAAGCCCCAGAACGTGCCCAGGTAAACGAACAGAAATACGCACGCCGCCAATATCGCCGCGCATATCACGCAGCATATAATCCGCAAAATCTTATACATATTATATATAATATATACTTTCGCGCCGTTTGGCAAGCGTTTTATTCTTTATATCCCCATACGACCGTGCATCTTGAATCCGATATACTTAAACGGTCCCAAAAATCCGACCAGCCGTCCGGCTTACTTTCCGCTTCGCAGTAGACTGTGATTGAAGAGCAATGCTCGAACACGTCCCAACCTAAATAAGTAACGCTTTCGGGAATGACGATGCTTTCCAGTGAGGTGCAATCTTTGAACACGCGTTCGTTTATGCGTTCCACGCTGTCGGGAATAGTTACGTCGGTCAGCGATGTGCAACCTTTGAACGCCTCAGATATAATACACGTCACGCCGTCGGAAATTGTTACGCTTTCAAGCGAAGTACACCCGAGGAACGTACCTAAACGGATAGTATCTACACTGCCCGGAATGGTTATGCTTTTAAGCGAGTGGCAAGCCCAGAATGCCATTTCACCGATGTCAGTCACGCTGTCGGGTATGGTAATCTTCGTAAGCGAGCGGCAAGCACTGAACGCGTACCAGCCTATCGTCGTTACGCCGTAGGGGATAGTGACGTCGGTCAGTGAGTAGCAAGAGGCGAATGCATTCCAGCCGATATAGGTCACGCCGTCGGGAATGGTTATGCTTTTAAGCGATATGCAGCCGTAGAACGCGCCGTTTTCGATGCGCGTCACACCGTCGGGAATGACGCTGTTTTTACAGCCTAAAATCAACTTTTCGCCGTCTTTGGTCAGCAGACAGTTATCAACGCTCTTATAAGTTTTATTGTTTTCGCCGACGGTAATGCTTTCAAGCGAAGAACAGAATTCAAAAGAGCTGTCGTCAATGCTGACCACCTCGTCGGGGATGGTAAGATTTTTGAGGGAGGAGCAGTTGTAAAATGCTTCGTCGAATATTACTTTGGTTTTAGCGTTTATAATGCAAGACGGTATATCTTTGTTTTTTGCTTTAATCAGTATGACGCAAGGGTTGTCGGCGTTTCCGAGATAAATAGCGTTATCGTATTCGTTGTAATTAAGCGAAGTACAACCGCGGAACGCGCTTTCGCTTATAGTTTTCAGACTGTCGGGAATACTGATACTTGCAAGCGAGGTGCAATCTTCAAATGCGCCGTGCCAAATGAACGTAACGCTTTCGGGAATGGTTAATTCCGTTAAAGAACTGCACCCGAAGAAAGCTTTGCCCAAAATAGCGTTTGTTCGGTTGTGAATGATCACGGTTTTAAGTTTTTCGCAACCGCTGAACGTTTCACCGCTGATACCCCACAGCCAATCCGGGAGAGTTACGTTTTCCAAAGAGACGCAATTTTTGAACGCGCATTCGCCTATGTCCGTGATTCCGTTTGCAAGCGTTATTTTTGATAACGATGTGCAATTTTCAAAAGCGGAACTGCCAACGTGATTGACTTTGTCGGGAAGAACCATTTCCGTTAACGAACTGCAATTATTAAAAGCGGAATTACCTACTTCCGTAACTTTGTCGGGAAGTACTATTTCCGACAGCAAAGTGCAATCGTTGAATGCAAAGTTCTCGATTTCGGTAACGCTTTGTGGAAGTGTAACTTCCGTCAGACTGCTGCAACCCGAAAAAGTCGACTGCTCTATACGTTCAACGCCATCGGGTATTGCAATATTTTTCAAACTGCTGCAATTGCGAAACGCCATTTTATGAATATAGTTAACGCTTTCGGGCAAAATTATATCCGTAAGTTTTGTGCAACCATCGAATGCGCTTTCGCCTATGGAAGTAACCGCGTCGGGGAAGTTTACGCTTGTCAGACTTTCGCAGTTTATAAAAGCTTTTTTGTCAATACCGTTTACCGGCTCACCGTCCTCGTAGGTGGGTATGATTATTTCGGTTATGGAAGAGGTTGCCGAAGAATCGGACACACCTGTAACGTAGTAGGAGCGGTAGCCTTTGGAGTATTTAAGATGTGTTGCGCCGCAATTATTGCATTTTCCGTTCTCATAATCGTGCGGTGCCGGTTTTACGGATACTTCGTAAATATGGTTTTCCGCGGCTTCGTCCGAAAATTTTCCTACGCATCCGGTGCATTGCCAGTGCGCTATACTGCCTTTCTCGGTGCAGGTGGGAGCAACCGCTTCAACGAAAACGGTTGTATGCTCGTGCGGAGGCGTGTATTCCGGTTCTTCGTAATAACATGCGGTCAGAGCGCAGGCGCCCGCAATGGTTGCGGAAGCCGCGATTACAGCCGCTAAAAGTTTTTTTATCATAGATTCTTTCCTCTTTCAGTATCTATTATAATTATTCGTTCGCGCTTTTGCAAGTTCGGCGGGCAAAAAAATAAAAACGGGTGAGGTAAAGCTCTCCCGCATAAAGCGCCGGGTTTCGGCAATTTTCGACTATATATAATATAAGGAAATAGAAAAAGGAATATTTGCGCACGTGTGGCAATGTGAATAATTAACAAAAAATTATACAATCTATCGTTTTACAAAATATGCGAAAAAACTTGTAAAAAAATGCTTGACAGGTTCTATATGATATGATATTTTATATGAGCTGTCGCGAGATAGAACTTTTACGGAAAAATATTTCAAAATTTTCCAAAAAAGTTTTTTAAAATGCTTGACATTATAATAACGACTATGTTACTATGGAAAAGCTCTCGCAAACGAGCACCGGACGGAAGTTCGGTAACGCAGTTTAAAAATTGAATAGAAGGAAACGATTTTTATTATCGAATTGATAAGAAAGTTTCTGTCAATAACTTTGAAGTACATTAGTACCACAAAGCAAAGTCAGCAAAGATAATATGACTTAAATAGTCGAGATAGAGCCACGAACTTATATGGGTTTGTGTTTTATACAAATTAAACTTAAGAGTTTGATTCTGGCTCAGGATGAACGCTGGCGGCGTGCTTAA
>CAMWHW010000166.1 GCA_947174175.1 uncultured Clostridia bacterium
ATGCAATTCAAATAAATTCAGCCTCAATTTGCGAATTGAGGCTGCCTTTTCATTAGATGTTGTATCTTTTTTTGAATTTATCAACACGGCCGCCCGTATCGACAAGCTTCTGCTTGCCGGTAAAGAAAGGATGGCACTTGTTGCAGATATCCACTTTAAGAGTTTCTACGTTTTTGGTAGTACCCGTTTTAAAGGTAGCGCCGCACGCGCATACTACCGTCACTTCGTGATAATCGGGATGTATATCGGGCTTCATATCTTCACCTCGCTGTTAATTCTTAGTAAATGCTAAATCATTATAAATAATATTTATTCGTAAGTCAATCGTTTTTGTGCTTAAACGGACATATTTTTTGCGCCCGAAACGCCGCTCGGACGATAAAATTTGCAATTTGCGCGCAAAAGGTTGATTTACTTGCCGTTTCGTCGTATAATATCTGCGTATGGATAACTGGGTTTTAAAAGGGCCTAAGATGCTCGAAAATCAGAAACAGTGCGAAAGCGAAGTAGACGCAACGCAGGTCAAGGTGCGGGTTTCACACATTCTCGTAACCAACTACGACGCGCTTGCCTATAACGGCACTACCAAAATCGCCTATCCCAAAACTCTGGGCAGAGTTGCCATAGGCATAGTTACCGAGGCAGGCGAAAACTGCTACGGCGTGACCAAGGGCGCAAGAGTGTATTTAAACGCTATGCGCCCCTGCGGAAAATGCTACGCCTGCAAGAGCGGCAACCGCGGCGAATGCACCTCCCCCCTGGTTGCGGGGCAGGACTTCGACGGGTTTATGCGCGACTTCGTGGTGTGCGACTATACCGACGTTTCGGTCATTCCCGACAGCGTGGACGATTTTCTTGCGCTGTGCATAGAAAACGTGGCTTTGGCAGAAAATATTTACGATAAACTCAATCTGTCTACGGGCAGCAGAGTGGCGATAGTCGGCGGCGGCTTTTTAGGCTCCGTGCTGGCGCAGATTGCCCTTTACCACAAGCTGGTACCCATAGTTATAGACAACTATGCCAAGAACGTGGAAAGGCTGCAAAAGAGCGGCGTTTACTTCACCTTTGCCGCGGACGACACGCTTGCTTCCAACATACAGAACGCGACCAGCGGAAATATGTGCGACGCGGCGATATACACGTCATGCTGCAAGCTTTCACCGTCCGTGCCCGCAAGCGTGCTGGCAAGCCATAAGGATATGGTGCTGGGCGGGTTCTGCACGGTAAACTTCACTATGGATACCGCGCCTCTGTTTGAAAAGAATCTGCGCGTGTACTCCGTTTCCGACGGGTTCGGCTACACCGAAACGGCAATCAATATGCTGGTGCACGGCGCGCTTGATTTAAGCCACTTCGAAAAGGAAGTTCTGACCGAGTTCAACCTTCCCGCGCTTCTTACCGAACGCGTTGAAAAGTTCTCGCAGGACAGCAAGATGGTCGTGTTGAAACTCATTCTTTAAACCCACGGCTGCGCGTAAGACTAAATTTTTCCTATGCGCTTTCTCAGGTTTGTATTTTCACGGTTCTTTATATGCATTACCGTAATTGCGGCGCTTACTGCCGCAATTATTTTTTTGTGCGTTTATATCCACTCCCTTCTGCCCGCCGCCGCGGCGATAGGACTTGCCTACGCGCTGTCGGTGATAGCCGCGCTGTGTCTGCTGCTGGGCAAGAGTCCCTTCGAATTCAAGTGCGGCTGGCTGACGCTTATCGTCGCCCTGCCGGTAATAGGCGCGGTATTATACTTTTTGTCCTATTTAAGCCGCTGCCAGAAGAGCGACGGTTACCGCGTTCTGCCCTCCGCGGGCTGTTCGGGCTTCGAATATTTTGCCGACGGCGCGGAGTACCTCGACCGCCTTATATCGCTCATCTCCGCCGCGAAAAAGAAGGTCTATTTAGAATATTACATTATCTCCAAGGGGCATATCTGGGCGGCGGTGCACAGGGAGCTTAAAAAAGCGCTTGCCCGCGGCGTGGAAGTAAAGATTATTTACGACGGACTGGGAAGCGCTCTGCGTTCCCCCAAGAAAGATTTTAAAGAACTTAAAAAGTTAGGCGCGGGCGTGAAAATTTTCAACAAGCTCATCCCCGTTCCCGTTTCGCGCCTCAACTTCCGCGACCACAGAAAGATTGCGGCTATCGACGAAAGCGCGGTATTTCTGGGCGGCGTGAATATTGCGGACGAGTACGCAAACCTGTCCTCTCCCCACGGCTACTGGAAGGACGGCGGCGCGGTCTTTTACGGGCGCATCGCCAAGGTTTATACGGATATTTTTCTTTCGGCGTTCGACGGCAGGGAGATTGAAACGCCCGCCCCGAGCGAGGATAAATATACTCTCTACCCCCTCGCAGACGAACCCGAGCACGGCGGAAGTCTGTGCGAAGACTACCTTGCGGGCGCGATTAATTCCGCAAAGCGCCGCGTGTATATCTTTACCCCCTACCTGTGCATGGGCGACAAGCTGGGCGACGCGCTGACCTTTGCAGTGCGGCGGGGTGCGGACGTCAGAATAATAATACCCAAAATTCCCGACAAAAAGCTGACCTACGCCATAACCAAGACCTACGCCAAAAGGCTTGCGGCAAAGGGCGTGCGCGTTTACACCTACACCCCCGGGTTTATGCACTTCAAGGGCGTGATATGCGACGACCGCGCCGTCTTAGGCAGCTATAACTTCGATTACCGCTCCATGCGGCTCAACTACGAATGCGGCGTGTCGGGCGGCGAAAAGCTTGCCGACGAAATGGCGCGCGACTTCGAAGCCTGCCTTACGCTGTGCGCCGAGATGGAATACAAACGGCAGAGCGCCGCGGCGCGGCTTTCAGGCGCGCTTCTGTGCCTTTTTGCTCCCCTGGTTTAGTTGCGGTCGGCGTTATTTTGTGATATATTTATACCGATGATTAAACTTATTGCGTGCGACCTGGACGGAACGCTGCTTCCGCCCGATAAGAAAATGCCCGACGAAACCTTTGCGCTGATTGAAAATTTTGCGGCGGAAGGCGGCGTTTTTGCGCCCGCAAGCGGCAGACAGCTACCCAACCTTTTAAAGCTGTTCGCGCCCGTTGCGGATAAAATTGCGGTAATTGCGGAAAACGGCGGACTGGTGTGGTACAAGGGCGAGATAATA
>CAMWHW010000167.1 GCA_947174175.1 uncultured Clostridia bacterium
CACTGGGGCTGCAATACTACGACAAGGAGCTTATCGAGGAAATTGCAAAGAGCAACTCGCTTGACGAAAATTACGTGACCACGGTTCTGGAAAAGGGCGGCTTTGCAAACTTTGCGTTCAGCTTTGCGCATACCCTCCCCCTTTCCGCCACCACTCCCAACACCGTGACCGACGTGCTTGTGGCGCACCAGAAAATAATAACCGCCATTGCCGAAAAGGGCGACTGCGTGATAGTAGGGCGCTGTGCCGACGCTATTACCGAAAAGTTCAACCCCGTAAGAATTTTCGTGTATGCGGACGAACAGTCCAAAATAAAGCGCTGCCGCGAGCGCGCAACCGAGGGCGAGGACCTTTCCGACAAGGCGCTTAAAAAGAGCTTCAAGCGCATCGACAAGGGCAGAGCCAAGCTTCACGACCTGCTCTCCTCCACCCCCTGGGGCGAAAAAGCGGGCTACGATTTAATGATAAACACGACCCGCACCGATATCAAAAGCATAATTCCCCAGCTTGCCGACCTGTGTTCGGAGCTGGCAAACAAGGAATGATAAATGTCATCTCAACTATCGCAACAATTCACCTTTAAAAAACTTATAAAATTCGATTACCCCGCCGTAATAATGATGGTATTCACGTCCGTTTACAGCGTGGTGGACGGCATATTCGTATCCAACTTCGCGGGGCAGAACGCGTTTGCCGCCGTCAATTTGATTATGCCCGTCCTTATGGGCTTCGCCGCCCTCGGCTTTATGATTGGCACGGGCGGTAGCGCGCTCATATCCAAAACGCTTGGCGAGGGCGACGTCAAAAAGGCGCGCGCAATTTTTTCCCTGCTTGTTTACGCAACCGTTGCGCTGGGCGCGGTTATGACCGTGGTCGGCATATTCACCATGCGCCCGCTCGCAATCCTTTTAAAAGCCGAGCAGGAAGGCATCTTGCAGGAATGCGTGCTGTACGGCACGGTCAATATCTGCGGCGTAACGCTGTTTATGCTGCAAAACGTTTTCCAAAGCTTTTTCGCGCTTGCCGAAAGACCTAAGACGGGGCTTATAGTAATAGTCAGCGCTGGCGTAACCAACGCCGTGCTGGACGCGGTGTTTATCGCGGGCTTCAAGCTGGGGCTTTTAGGCGCGGCGCTTGCCACGGTAACGGGTCAGGCTGTCGGCGGACTGGTGCCCATACTCTACTTTGCAATCAACCGCAAGGGCGTTTTATATCTGGGCAAACCGCTTTTGAAAATTATGCCGCTTTTAAAGGCGTGCGCAAACGGCTCTTCCGAAATGATGACCCAACTCTCCCTTTCGGTAGTCAACATACTTTACAACTATCAGCTTATAAGCTTTGCGGGCGCGGCGGGCGTTTCGGCGTTCGGCGTAATTATGTACGTCAGCTTTATTTTCTGCTCCATTTTCATCGGCTATTCCATAGGCGTTACGCCCATTATAGGCTTCAACTACGGGGCGAAAAACCGTGCGGAGCTGAACAACGTACTCAAAAAGAGCCTTATAATTATTGCCGTATGCTCGGCGGCAATGTTCTCGCTTGCAATGGCAATGAACTGGCCCCTGCCGTATATCTTCGTCGGCAAGGACGCGGCTCTGTTTGCAATGACCAGGCGCGGCTTCTTTATAGTCGCTTTCATCTTCCTTATTATGGGTTTCAGCATATTCGGCTCGGCGTTCTTCACCGCGCTCAACAACGGACTGGTTTCGGCGGTAATTTCCTTTATGCGCACCCTGTTCTTTCAGGTCGTATGCGTGCTCACCCTCCCCCTTCTGTGGGGAATTGACGGCGTGTGGTCGGCTAACGTGTTTGCGGAAATTCTGGCGCTGGCAGTAACCTTTACACTATTTATGTGTTTCAGAAAAAAGTACGGCTATTTTATTAAGGTTAAAGACGACGACGGCAAAGAAAACGATTTACCCGAAATCACAACCGAATAAAGTTAACGATAAAAGCGCGGCGCAAATTTGCGCCGCGCTTTAAATTTATTCAGCTGCGGCAACTTTACTACACTGATAAAGCGTTGTTATAGTTGTCATTCACATAATTCAGTCAGTTGTTTGCAATACAAAAATATAACTTCCGCTATAACCATCGTAACTTACATTTAACACAAGTTCGTCATTTTTATATTCAAATTCCCGATAGAGCGACGGATACCCATCTAGATAGTTACAAATTCTGATTTTATCATCAATTTGCTGATAGTAAGCGTTATCCCCGCAAGAAAATCCGCCGACCACCTTCACGCTGTACTCTTCACCGAAAGCAATATAACAGTCCTTCCATCCAGTGGTTATTTGCTCTACAAATTCGGAGCTGAGGTCTTTATTATCAAACCTATCAAACACATAAGTTTTGTTTGTAAACACGCTCGGTGCGGGCGCATTAATCGTAACTGTGCAAGTATCGCTTTTGCCGTCAGCCGTTGCTGTTATGATTGCCGTGCCGTATGCTTTTGCGGTAACTTTGCCGCTGTCGTCAACACTTGCTATTTCGGGCTTGTTGCTCGTCCACATTACAGTTTTATTCGTTGCGTTGTCGGGCGTAACAGTTGCAATTAAAATTTCCGTATCGCCCGCATTAAGCGTTAAAGTTAATTTATTAATCGTAACAGTTACAACGGGTGTTGTATCGTCGTCGGTCTTATCGTCGTCCGAACCGTCGGGCTTTTTATCGCCCTCGGGGGTTTTATTATCCTCCGTCTTGTCGTCGTTGTTGCCCGGCTTTTCGGTCTGTTCGGGCTTTTTATCGCCTTCTTCGGGCTTTTCCGTGGGTGTGGTTTGTTCGGTCTTGTTGCCGCCGTTTCCGCCGTCACCCGTGTTATCGCCGCCGCCTCCGCAGGCGGTAAAGCCGAACGCGCAGCCAAGCGCAGTTACCAAGCATAAAAGCATTGCCAAAATTTTCTTCCTCATAAAAAACCCTCCTGAAAATAAAAAAGTGCGCCAACCGAAGTAAGCGCACGAAAAACACAAACTCCGATTGTCGCCAAACAAACTTTATACAGTATGAGTATCCACACGCACTCACCGTTGGAATTTGCATTTTTACCAAATTCTAAGTGAAGCGTATGCAAAAAATAGGTATAAAAAAGAATACCCCTATACTGTATATTAT
>CAMWHW010000168.1 GCA_947174175.1 uncultured Clostridia bacterium
CTTTTTCGTCCGCAAGCACGTTAAGAATTTCTCCCAGTACCCTGAACCCGTAAACGGTGTGCTGGCACTCCGCAACCTTACATTCCAGCGTCAAAGGAAATTCCTCCACTATCGGCGCGTTAACTCTCGTACTCTTTACGGCGTGCAAGCCCGAACGTTCGAACTTGTCCTTCATCTTGTTGCCCGTCGCAATTCCGAAAAAGTCCGCCTCCTCTATGTGAGGAACGTCGGCTATACTCAGCGTAAACGCACCAGTGCGCTTTATGTTTTCGCTAGTCTTGTGGTCCTCGTCGATATTCAGCGCCACCATATTTTCGGCGCATACTCCGCCCCACGCCATGTTCATAACGTCAACGCTTCCGTCCTCGTTATAGGTCGCAATCATAAGCACGGGCATAGGGAACGTGTAAGGCTTTACTCCCAAATCTTTTAACATATCTTTACTCCTTTTTTAATTTTATTATTTAATGTCCCGTTTCAAAAACTATTGATTTATTTAATTATATCACTTAAATTTCGAAAAGTAAAACCACCGTACGTTTGTACAGTGGTTTCGTTTTTATAAATAATTTTAAACCAGGCTCGTTTTGTTGAGTATCACGTTGCTTACCGCGCCGAGTCCTACGGCGAATAACGCTCCGCCCGCGAGCGTCATAATAACGTGAATGAAATTTGCGTTGAGCGGCGTCATCATGGGTATCATCATAAACATAAACGCACCCACGCCGACAGATAGCAGTATCGAAAGCCAGGTGCGCTGTTTTGCAACTACCGAGAACGTAAGGAATATCGCAACGAATACCGCAACAAGGAATATTTTGGCAAACAGACAAGCTACTATTCCGCCTGCGTTGAAGTCCTCCATTGTAAACGGAAGTCCCGCAATTGCACCGCCGAGCATAGCGCCGATAAAATACGCAAGTATCATTATCGCGCCGCCCGCAAAGCAGACGAGAGATTTAGAGAAAACGTAGTCAACCTTTTTCGCGCGGACTGTAAACAAGTTCTTTGCATATCCGCTTCTGAAATCGTCGGAAACGAATACGCATACCAGTACGGCAATAAGAAAGTACATCAGATTCATATTGCACATAGTCGTCAAGTCCATTGCCATACCCGCACTTTCGCCGCCGCTTACCGAGCTTATCGCCTGCCATACGTTCGTGAACATTGCCGCCGCTTCCGCGCCCGCCGCAGGGTCTGCCTCGCCGCCCATGAAAGACGTCATAACCAGAATGAGTATGGGCATTATGAGACTTACGCCCGCCATTATATAAACGAACGGCATCGTGAACATTCTCTTGAAGTCCACTTTGAGCATAGTTTTAAGCCTTTTTGCAAAAGTCAGTTTTTCAAACTTCGCGTCCATTTATCTGCCCTCCTTCATCAAGTCGATATAGTATTCTTCCAGTCCGATTTTGTCGGTCTTGATTTCCGTAACAACAACGCCGTTGCGATAGAGGTAATTCACCACATCTTCGGCTTTAACCCCGTCATATATGCGGACGTACTCGTTTTCGTCCGTTTCCACGCGGGAATACTTGCGTTCGAGAGCGGCTTTTGCCGCCGCCATATCTTTTGCTTTAAGCGCAACGTAAGTGCGGCAGTTCGCGTTGAGTTCCTCGGCGGTCATTTCGGCAATCATCTTGCCGCCGCGCACGATTCCGTAGTGCGTTGCAATCTTTTCAAGCTCGCCCAGAATGTGCGACGAAATAACGACCGTGCAGTTATAGTTCTTTGTAACGTCAGTCAGCACTTCGCGCATAATGCGCATACCGTCCGCGTCCAGTCCGTTAATAGGCTCGTCTAAAATCAGCAGTGCGGGATTACCGAGAAGCGCAAACGCAATGCCTATGCGCTGTTTCATACCCAGCGAGCAGTTCTTATACTTGTTGCTTGCAGACCCCTCCATATGCACGACTTTAAGGACTTTACGCACCTCCTCTTTGGCGTTCTCTATACCCAGGTTTGCGGCTTGCAGCATCATATTGTTCCATACGCTGTAATTGGGGAAACAGCCCGGCTGTTCGATAAGCACGCCTATCTTCGCTCTGACGTCGGCGTCCCTATAATCTCTGCCGTACAGTTTGACTTCGCCTCCGCTCGGCAAGATAAGTCCGCATATAATCTTTTCCGTCGTGGATTTGCCGCTTCCGTTCTCGCCGATAAAGCCGTATATCGCGCCCTGCGGAACGGTCATATTCAAGCCGTTCAACGCCTGCTTCTGACCGAAATTCTTTGATAAATTTCTTATTTCTATTGCGTTCATTTTGCACCTCTCAATAACAGTCGCGCTTGTTTAAGATAAGCGTTCCGAGCACGTTATAGACGACCGCCCACACGACCGAGTTCATAAGGCAGATAAGCAAAGTCAAAGCGTTGCTTGAAAGGCAGGCGTAAACCGACGAGCCGTAAAGGAATATGTTGAGCGCGGGCGTATTGCCTATCAACGCCGCCGCGCCTATTACGGGGATACCCGTGCCGAGAATAAAGCACAGCGCGATTGAAATGCCGAACTTGGAGCGGAATATTACGTTGATAAACGTGTACAGACTTGCCCAGCCCAGACTCATAATCATCTTGCCGAGTATCGCGCAGATAAGCGAACCTGCGTTCACGTTGAAGGGCAACCCCGTCGCCGCACCGGCAATCATGCCGCCGATAAGATAGGTTACGCACATACACGCCATTGAGAACGCTCCGAGCAGGGTTTTGGAAATCATATAGTCCTGCTTCTTTGCGTGGGTGGTAAACAGCTGCTTGACGTAGCCGCTCTTGTAGTCGTGCCCTATGAATATGGATATCATTATACCGCCGAATATGAACACCATATTCATATTGGCGTATTCGCCTATATCGCTGATGACGTACAGCGGATTGTTTGCGGCAATTATCTGCCATGCGTTGGAGAACATGCCCGACGTTTCGCCCTCGCCGCCCATTGCACCCATAGACACGAGCGCGGGAATAAGCGCGGCAATACACAAGAATATATACAACAGCGGCGTATGGACCAGACGGTAAAAGTCCACGCCGAGCATACCTTCTGTCTCGTATACCAATCTGACGCTGCCGAAGAATAGCCGTGTGTAGATCTCGG
>CAMWHW010000169.1 GCA_947174175.1 uncultured Clostridia bacterium
ACGATAGAAGGTGCGCAGGGCGTTATTCTTAACGTCGTCGGCGGCAACGACCTTACTTTTGCGGAAGTAGCCGATGCGGCGGAACTTGTAAGAAGCGTAGTCGACGCGTCCGCAAACATTATTTTCGGTGCGAGAATCGACCCCAACGTTCAGGACGAAGTGGAAATTACCGTTATCGCAACGGGCTTCCCCGGATATGAAAATTCGCAGAACGAGGAACAGCAGAGGGCTTATACCAACGGTCAGCTCTACACGCAACCTTCTTATAACCAAAGCAGAATGTCGGTTAACGAGCCGTACTATCCCCAGCAAAGAGAAAGAGTAGCGCCTCAGCCCGTAGTGCAGCCGCCTATGCGCAGCGCTCAGCCTCAGCAGTCCCAACCCCAGCAGCCCGTCGTAAGACCTGCCGAGCAGGAACCTCAGGTGGAACGTCCTTCCGACAAAACCGTTCCCAAGTTTGCACAGCTGTTGCACCGTTTCAACAGACGCAACGACGACTAATCTGATAATATAAAATTACAAGGCGTCCGTATTTCGGGCGCCTTTTTTCGTTCTTTTTCGTCAAAATTTTAAAAAGCGTGATATTTATACTAAATTTTAACATAGAATTTAATATGGCTGAAAATATTTTGACGGAATTTGACAGTTTCTTCTTTCTTGGTATAGGCGGCGTGAGTATGAGCGCGATTGCTAAAATTTTATTAAAATCGGGCAAAACGGTGGCGGGGTGCGATCGCAGCGAAAGCGAATATACCGACGAACTTGCAAATCTCGGTGTTGACGTCGAAATAGCAAATTCATGCGATATTGAAAAATACGACGTGGTGGTATATACGGACGCGCTGCCCGAAAACAATCCCGCCATAATTCAGGCGCGCCGTCTGAATAAGGTGCTTATGCCGCGCGGCAGGCTTTTATACGAGGTCAGCAGGCTCTTCAAAAAGACGGTTGCCGTTGCCGGTTGCCACGGAAAAACGACTTGCACTGCAATGATTGCTCACGTTTTTAAGGCGGCGGGACTGCAATTTTCATCGCATATCGGCGGCAGTGATTTAACGTTTACTAACGGCTATCTGGACGGATACGATTATTTTATTACGGAAGCGTGCGAGTACAAAAAGAATTTTCTGTTTCTGAAACCCAATATTGCGGTTATCCTTAATAGCGACGCGGACCATCTTGACTGTTACGGCACGGCAAAGAATCTTACGGACGCGTACGTAAAATTTGCAAACGGTGCGGGGGAGGTAGTAAAGCTTTACGGAGACCTTGAAGACTGTAACGGCATAACGTTCGGGTTTGACGACAGGGCGGCTTACTATGCAAAGAGCATAAGAAGCGCAGGCGGTCAATTTACTTTTACGGCGTACGAAGGCAGTGAGGAGTTAGGCAAAGTAACGCTTTCGTCCTACGGTAAGCACAACGTTCTCAATGCGCTTGCCGCGATTGCGGTGGCAAGGCGTTGCGGTATTGCTTTCGACGATATCGCCAAAGGTCTTAAAAGCTTTAAAGGTGTTAAGCGCAGATTTGAAAAAATAGGAGAGGTCGGCGGTGCGGTCTGTATTGCCGATTACGCGCACCACCCGAACGAAATAAAAGCCGCCTTAAAGACGGCCAGGTTGGTTACGCGCGGCGAACTGTACGTGGTATTTCAACCGCATACTTACAGCCGCACGAAAAACTTTTTCAAGCAATTCGTGCTCGTTTTGTCGCAGGTAAAGCGGCTTATGGTTTACAAAACATTTGCAGCAAGAGAATATTACGACGACGCAGGTAGCGCCCTGACGCTGTCAAAAGGCTTAAAGAGGTCGGTTTACGGCGACTGTGAAACGGATATCGAGCAGTTTATAGGCGGCGCAAAGGAAGGCGACACGGTTTTATTTCTGGGTGCGGGCGATATTTACGAAATAGCTAAGACAATAATAGAAGGCTAAAAATCAATCTCGCGTTTTGACTGCTCGCATGCGTAAACGTAGTCAATGAACTGCTTTGCCCTGCGCGGCGACCGACCGCCGTTAATAATCGCCCACCGTTCGGCAAGTGCTTCCAAAGATTTAAGCGGGGTGTTAAGCTTATAATCGTCTGCAAGCTGTTGAACTATGTTCAGATAGCTTGTCTTATCGGTTGAGGAGAACATTACGGTCAGTCCGAATCTGTCCGAGAGGGAGAGCTGTTCCTCTATCGAGTCGGCGGGGTGTACGGAATTTTCTCTGTCGGCAAAGCTTTCCTTTATCACGTGTCTGCGGTTGGACGTTGCGACTATCATAACGTTTTTGCTGTTCGAAAGCGAACCTTCGATTGCCGATTTCAGCAAAGAATTTTTTTCGTCCTGCTCGGAAAGAGCAAGGTCGTCTATGAATATTACAAATTTCAACGGCAGGTCTGCAACCTGCTGTTTTATTTTTTTAATATCATTAAGATTGTCTTTTTCAACTTCGATAAGGCGCAGTCCGTTACCGCAATACTTGTTCAGCATTGCGTGAATCGTCGAGGACTTGCCCGTGCCGCGGTCGCCGTATAAAAGCATATGCGAATAGGGCAGACCTGCCAGAAAATCGCGGATATCGTTTTCTATCAGTTTTTTTTCTGTTTCGTAGCCTTTAAGGTTATTCAAGGTCACGGCGTCGGTTTCTTTTAACGGAATGAATTTTCCGTCCGAATATTCGAAAGCTTTATTACCTATAAATTCGCCGTAGCCGTTCTGACGGTAAAAAGCGGCAAGGTCGTACAAAAGACTGTCGTAGCTTCCGCAGTCGAAAACAGGCAATGGCTTGCCGTAATCGAAGTCTTTGCATGATTTAACGCAGTTAAGTGCGGAAAAAATTACTTCAAGGTCGTTTTCATACGCCTTTTTAACGTGAGGGGAGGGTTTGCCGGTGGTTGCGCACGCAACCGAAAAGGCGTTTACGTCCCGCAAAATAATTTCCTCGACGCTGCTAAGCAAACGTTCTTCCGCATTGGCGGAATAAATTTCGGCAAGCAGGTCGTTGTAATTTTCGGTAGTGCAGTCTTCGTGATAGGTCAGCAACGCGCGTACGAGTTTGTTGTTTGCCGCGTTACGTAAAACCAATAATTTGTTAATACAATTATTCATAATTA
>CAMWHW010000170.1 GCA_947174175.1 uncultured Clostridia bacterium
ACAGAAGTTCAACGCCGAGGGCGTTATGAACGTTGCTTATTTAGAGCATTCGTTCGGCGGCTTCGCAGTACACCTTGTTTTGAAAAAATAAAACCGATAATTCGGTAAAAAAATAAAAAGAAAATTAAAATAGGAGAAAATATATCTTATGAAAAAAATCGTAACCATGGGCGAAATTATGCTTCGTCTTTCAACCCCCAACAACGAAAAGTTCATCCAGGCAGATGAATTCGACATCAACTACGGCGGCGGCGAAGCCAACGTTGCGGTTTCCTGCGCGAACTACGGTCACAAGGCTGAATTCGTAACCGCCGTTCCCGCAAACGAAATCGGCGACTGCGCGGTTGCGGCTTTAAACAAGTACGGCGTTCAGACCGACCATATCGCTCACTGCGGCGAAAGACTTGGTATCTACTACCTTGAAACGGGCGCTTCCGTTCGTCCCTCCAAGGTCGTATACGACAGAGCACATTCTTCCATTTCCACGGCTACCGCTAAGGACTTCGACTTCGACGCAATCTTCAAGGGTGCGGACTGGTTCCACTTCACGGGTATCACCCCGGCTGTTTCCGACAGCGCGGCAGAGCTTACCGAGGCTGCTTTGAAGGCGGCTAAGAAGCACGGCGTAACCGTTTCCTGCGACCTTAACTTCCGCAAGAAGCTGTGGTCCAGCGAAAAGGCAAAGAAGGTTATGACCAACCTTATGCAGTACGTTGACGTCTGCATCGGCAACGAAGAGGACGCAGACCTCGTATTAGGCTACAAGCCCGGCGCAACCGACGTTACCAAGGGCGACCTTGAACTTGCAGGCTACAAGGATATCTTCCAGAGAATGTGCAAGGACCTCGGCTTCAAGTACGCTATCTCCTCGTTGCGCGTATCTCACTCGGCTTCGGATAACGGCTGGTCGGCTTGCATCTACGAAGCAAAGAGCGGCGAGTTCTATCACTCCAAGACCTATTCCCTGCATCCCATCGTTGACCGCGTAGGCGGCGGTGACAGCTTTGCGGGCGGCACCATCTGCGGCTTCCTTGACGGCAAGAACTTCAAGGACGCGTTGGAATTCGGCGTTGCGGCTTCCGCTTTGAAGCACACCATCCCCGGCGACTTCAACCTCGTATCCAGAAAGGAAGTTGAAGCACTCGCAGGCGGCGACGGCAGCGGACGCGTTCAGAGATAATGAAAATAGCTTTTCGTACGCACGACCTCGGCGTTAAAGGCGCCGCGGCTGCGGTAGAAAAATGTAAACAATGCGGTATAGACGCGGTACAGCTGGTGGCGTATAAGTTTATAGACGAAATACCTTACCGGCCGTCCGCGCTCACCGCGGAAGCCGCCCTGGAACTGGGGCGCGCGCTCAAAGACAACGGCATAACCGTCGGGCTTATAGGCGCGTACTTCAACCCCGTCCACTCCAACAAACAGAAAGTGGCGGACTGCAAGGCGGTTTTCAAGGACTACTTAAAGTATTCCTCGCTTCTGGGCTGCAATATAGTCGGCAGCGAAACGGGTTCATTCAACGACGACAAGTGGACGTACAATCCGCTCAACCGCACCGAGGAAGCGCTTCAAACGGTCATATCCACCTTCCAAGAGCTTGCCGACTACGCAAAGTCGGTGGGCGCGTACATAGGAATGGAGGGTGCGGCGGGACACGTCTGCTACGACGTAAAGACGCTTAAACGCGCAATTGACGGCGTAAACAGGGATAACATAAAGGTCATATTCGATATATATAATTATCTGGATATGTCCAACCACGCCGACTATCTGAAAATTCTCGACGAGGGTTTAAAGACCTTCGCGGGCAAAATAGTCGTCTTCCACCTTAAAGACTACGTTTTGGAGGAGGGGAAGATTAAGCAGGTCGTTCCCGGCAAGGGACTGTTCGACTATCCCGCAATTCTTTCAAAAATCAAGGCTTACGATAAGGACGCGGTTCTGGTGCTGGAAGGCACTACGGGCGAAAATATCGTACCCTGCACCGAGTTCATAAAAAAGCTCTGGGCGCAGGTTTAAATTAAAGGAGATTAAAAAATGAAATTCGATGTTCGCTATGCAAATCATCCCGACGATTCCAAGAAGTACGACACCGCGGAATTAAGGGAAAAATATCTCATTGAAAAGCTGTTCGAGGCGGACGATATTTTACTCACCTATTCCCACCAGGACAGAATTATAGCGGGCGGCGCAATGCCCGTTAAAAAGCCGCTGTCGCTCGGAACCTTCAAGGAGCTTGCAACCGATTATTTCCTTGAAAGAAGGGAGCTGGGCGTTATCAATATCGGCGGCGCAGGCGTAATTACGCTTGACGGCAAAAAGTACGATATAGGTTTTAAAGAGGGCATATACGTAGGTATGGGCACCAAAGAGGTTACTTTCTCGTCGGTTGACTCAAAGAACCCTGCCAAGTTCTATATCAATTCGTCGCCCGCGCACAAGACCTATCCTACGGTAAAGATTGTAAAACCCGTCGAGGGCAAACCCGCACCCGAGGGCGTGCGCTACTGCGTACAGAGACACCTCGGCTCGGCGGAGGGTATGAACAAGCGCACCATCAACCAGTTCATAATCGGCGACGTCTGCGAAAGCTGCCAGCTTGCAATGGGTATGACCGAGCTTGCGGTAGGCAGTTCGTGGAACACGCTTCCTTCGCACACTCACGAAAGAAGAATGGAAGTGTATATGTACTTCGAAGTACCCGCGGACCAGGCGGTCATTCACCTTATGGGCACGCCTCAGGAAACCAGGCATATCATTATGCATAACGAGCAGGCGGTTATCTCGCCCAGCTGGTCTATACATACGGGCGTAGGTACTTACAACTATACCTTCATCTGGGGTATGTGCGGCGAAAACCAGGCGTACGACGATATGGACAATATCAAAACTCAGGACTTGAAATAAATTTTTAGGGGAAATATAAATGGCACAATTATTATTCAAAGACGTAAACAAAGTCTATCCTAACGGCTACCACGCCGTGCACGATTTCAATATGGAAATCAACGACGGCGAGTTTATCTGTCTTGTCGGCGACTCCGGTTGCGGTAAGTCCACCACGCTGCGTATGATAGCGGG
>CAMWHW010000171.1 GCA_947174175.1 uncultured Clostridia bacterium
CAGGAGGAATTTTATGGATTTTGAAAAGGCTTACGAAAGCTGGCTTGAGGACGAAAGACTCAACGACGAGGGAAAGCGCGAACTCGCTTCCATCAGGAATAACAAAGAAGAGATAGAATATAACTTCGGCGCCGAGCTTGAATTCGGCACCGCCGGCATGCGTGGCATTATAGGCTACGGCACAAACATGATGAACGTTTACACCGTTGCGCGCGCTACGCAGGGTTTAAGCGAATTTATTAAGGGACTGGGCGAGGAAGCCAAGCTTAAAGGCGTAGTTATTTCCTACGACACGCGCTTAAAGAGCGACGTCTTTGCAAAGACCGCCGCGGAAGTGCTTGCGGCAAACAATATCAAGGCGTATCTGTTCGACGACGTTCATCCCGTACCCATGCTTTCGTTTGCGGTACGCGCTCTGGGAACGGTTGCCGGCATTATGATTACCGCTTCGCACAACCCCAAACAGTACAACGGCTATAAGGTTTACGGAGCGGACGGCGCGCAAATGAGCCCCGATGACACCAAGATCGTAGTAGACAGCATAAACGCGATAACCGACTACCTCGCGGTAGCCACCCCCACCGTTGCGCAGAGAAAGAAATACATAGTTCCCGTACCCGCAAAGGTTGACAAGAAATATTATAAGGAGCTTAAAAAGCTCACTCTTTCCAAGAAGGCGGTCAAGTCCTGCGGAAAGAGCCTGAAACTCGTTTACACCCCCGTACACGGCTCGGGATATATCCCCGTTACCACCATATTAAAGAAGATAGGCATCAACGCTACCGTCGTTCAGGAGCAGATTAAAAAGGACGTCGATTTCTCGACGGTAGCCGTGCCCAACCCCGAATTCAAGGAAACCCTTTCGATGGGCATTGCGCTTGCAAACAAGATCGGCGCAACCGTAGTATTCGGCACCGACCCCGACAGCGACAGACTGGGCGTTGCGGTCAAGAACGAAGAGGGCGAGTTCGAAGCGCTTTCGGGCAACCAGGTCGGCATACTCCTTCTCGACTACATTCTCACCCGTCTTAAAGAGGACGGCGCACTGCCCGCAAACGCGGCTGTGGTTAAGTCGTTCGTATCCACCGGCATGGCAAAGGCTATCTGCCAGAGCTTCGGCGTGGAGCTGTTCGAAACGCCCGTAGGCTTCAAGTTTATCGGCGAAAAAATCAAGCTTTGGGAAAAAGACAACTCCCACACCTACGTGTTCGGCTTCGAGGAGAGCTGCGGCTATCTTCGCGGCACGCACGCAAGGGATAAAGACGCGGTTGTCGCTTCCATGCTGTGCGCCGAAATGGTTTGCTACTACACCTACAAGGGCACGACGGTGTTTGACCGCTTAAACGAAATATACAAGACTTACGGCTACGTGCTTGACTGCAACGTTTCAATTCAGTACAAGGGACTGAACGCAATGAAGGAAATGAACGCGGTCGTAGACGCGCTTAAAGCGCAGCCCGTTGAAAAGTTCGATATTTACGAGGTTGCTTCCTTCCGCGACTACTCCAAGGATGAGAAGTGCGATATGGCTACGGGCGAAAAGTCCCCCATCGGAAGCCCTAAGTGCAACTGCGTATATTACGAATTGAAGAACGGCAGCTTCGTCTGCGTACGCCCCTCCGGCACCGAACCCAAGTTGAAGATTTACTACTCCGTAAAGGCGAACAACAAGCAGGACGCGGAAGCAGCGCTTGCTAAGTTGCAGACAGCCGTAGGCGAGCTTTTAGACAAAGTAAACAAACCCGAAGCGCCCGCCAAGGAAGAGAAAGCCGAGGAAGCCGAACAGCCCGCTAAGACTGAAAAAGCAGCAAAGGCTCCCGCAAAGAAAGCGGCTCCCAAGAAGGAAACCGCAAAGGCGGCAGCCAAGCCCGCGGCTAAGTCGACGGCTAAGGCGGCTCCCAAAAAGGAAGCAGCTAAAAAGCCCGCAGCCAAGACGACCAAGGAAAAGAAAGACTGAGTAAAATAGTAACAGTAAAAGCCCCGCGGCAATCGCCGCGGGGCTTTTGTTTTACTGCTCTTAATCTTGCTTATCCTCACTTCCGAAAACGTCGTCGATATTGTCGGATATCGGGTCTACGGGGGTATAGAAGCCGCCCACGTCAAACACTCTACCGTCGTCCACGGGCATGGGAGCCACAACGTTGCGCACCACCGTTCTCACGGGAGCGGGCGCCTGCACTGCCTGTGCGGGCTTTTTGGTCGTGTCAATCTTGGTGGTCGTCACGGTGGTCATAACCGCGTCGGGCGGAACCTGCGTTGCCGCACTCTCGCTCTTTGCGGGCTGCGCCTCCGCTTTCTCGTTCTTAGCCAGCGCTTTCTGCACCGCCTTGTCAACCATCTCTTCCAGCCAGTTCATGGATAAGCCGTTCTGAACGCCCTGTTCAACGCCCAACCGCGACAGCAGGTTTGCAAACTGCAAATCGATTTTAGTCTGAGTGACCTGCTGTTCGGCTTTAAGCGCGGAAACGTCTCTCAGATTCTGCTCCGCTCTGAGCGCGGATATTTCCGCCTTTATCTCAGCCAGCTCGCTTGCACTGCCGCCCGCCGACATAGGCTGAGCCTGCGCCGTCTGAGGCATAGACTGCTGCATAGGCATTTGCGGCATCTGCATCTGGGGCATCATTTGCGGCATCATCATCTGCTGCTGGTTAAGACGAGCCATACGCTCCTCGCGTTCTTCGCGGCGGCGCTCTTCTTCGCGCAGTCTGCGCTCTTCTTCCTTGCGCTCCTCTCTTTCCAGCCTCTGCTCCTCGCGGATGCGCTTTCTCTTAGCCGCACGCGTGCCCAGAACTATTAAAAGTATCAGTGCGATAAGCACTACTGCTGCAATTACCAGCCACAGCCAGTTCACGGAAAGGAACTTAACTATCTTTTCCCAAACGGTGAGCTGCTTTTCGGGAGTAGTATATTCGAACGCCGTCTTGGAAAGCGTCAACGCCGTTTCGTCAAGTTCGAAGTTCGCAGTGTCAAGAAGCTCGGCTTTTACAAAGTATTTTGTGCTGTATCCAAGCTCCTCCGCCGCAACTTCCTCCGCACAGGTTTCGTCAGTGTAGTA
>CAMWHW010000172.1 GCA_947174175.1 uncultured Clostridia bacterium
GGGTTAACCGTCACACGATTTCCAATCGTGCTCCTTAAACCACTCAGATATCTCTGCATGTATTAAAATCAAGCATAAATATCATATAAAATTGCGCGCAAAAAATCAAGCGATTTTACCGCCGTAGTTTTATTTTTGCAATTATTTTTGTTTAAAGCCGCCGCAAGCGCCCTGCCGTTGACAATAAAAAGGGAGAGTGATATAATAAAACGGAATATGAAAAAATTACTTATCTCTTTTACGGTATTCGTTTACCTGATGCAAATTTCGTTCGTAGTTCTGTTCGCCGTTCCGGATGCGGTGTTTGATGCTCAGTACTCGATTTTATTGCTCGTGCCGGTTATCGTGTTAGGTGCGGTAGCGGCGGTACTGGGTCTTGTCAATCTGGTTTTCGGGTTTCTGCAAATCAGCCGCCCCGCGGAGGACGTTTACAAAACGGTTATGATAATCAAGCTCGTCTTGGTGCCTTTTTTCATAATTAATTTCGTGCTCTGCGTTATGGTTGCCGCGTGCTTTGTTGTCGTTCCGTTTATGGCGATTGCGGGCATAATATTTGCCGTATTGTTTATGCTTATGACCTACGCCATTACTATGGTTACGTCGGTGTATAATATCTGCTATTCGCTGTACAGAGTAAGGACGTTAAAGCACGGCTTTTTCGGAATGATAGTGCCCTTCGTATTCCAGTTTTTCTTCGTGCTGGACTGTGTGGGCAGTATTCTTTTCTATATCAAGGAAAAGAACGACTGGAAGATGCTCAGGAAAAGCGTATAAACATGCAACGATAAAGCCGCCCGATTCGGGACGGCTTTTTTATTTTAATGGGCAATTGAAATTGCAAAGCGGCTTAATTCCTATTGACAAGGTAGGAATTAAATGGTATTATAAAACCGCAGTTAAATTTCAGACTTTAAGGCAATAATATAGCAATGGTAAAAAATTACGATATTACTGGTATGACGTGCTCGGCATGTTCTTCGGGAATAGAGCGCGCCGTAAATAAAATAGAGGGGGTCGAAAGGGCGGAAGTCAGCCTTATGGGCAAGAGTATGCGCGTCGAATTTGCCGAAGGCGATGCTCAGTCTTCCGTTGAAGAAAGCGTTTTCGACTGCGTAATATCCCTGGGCTACGGAATTTATCAGGAGGGCGCAGCCCCCGAAGAAAAGACTGAAAACGGCGATAAAAAGCTGTTTATCCGCTTTATCGTTTCGGTGTGCATACTGTTGCCCCTTCTGTACGTTTCCATGGGGCATATGGCGCACTTTCCGCTGCCCTTCTTTATCGACCCTTCCAAGGGCTACGCGCAGTGGTTCGCTCTCTATCAGTTCGTGCTGACCACCGCGGTCATTGCCGTCAACTACAAATTTTTCACTAAGGGCTTTATGGCGCTTATCAAGCGTGTGCCCAATATGGATACGCTTGTCGCGCTCGGTTCGGGCGTGTCGTTTATCTATTCCGTGGTGCTCACAGTCCTCGTTTTCGTGGGCGCGTATAACGGCAACGACGGGTGGTACGAGATGCATATGGATCTGCATTTCGAAAGCGCGGCAACCATTCTCGCGCTCGTCACCGTGGGCAAATGGCTGGAAGAAAAGTCCAAGCGCAAGACGGGGGACGAGATCGAAAAGCTTCTGCGCCTTGCCCCCGACACGGTTACGATTGAGGTGGACGGCGAGCGGAAGAGCGTGCCCGTTTCAAGCGTAAAGGCGGGGGATATAGCCGTGGTTATGCAGGGCGACTACGTTCCCGTCGACGGCATCGTGATGGAAGGTCACGGCTTCGTCGATAAGTCGGCTATTACGGGCGAGAGTATGCCCGTCGAGGTTACCGTCGGCGATACGGTAACGACGGCTTCCGTAAATACGGACGGAATTATTAAAGTGCGCGCCGAAAGGGTGGGCGGTCAGACTACGCTTGCCAAGATTATAAAAATGGTGCGCCAGGCAGGCGCTTCCAAGGCGCCCATACAGAAATTTGCCGACAAGGTTGCGGGCGTGTTCGTTCCGCTGGTTACGGCTATATCGCTGGTTACTTTCGTTGTATGGCTGCTTATCGACGGCGCTTTCGTACCCTCGCACTGTGTTACCTACGCAATATCGGTACTTGTAGTTTCCTGCCCTTGCGCGCTCGGTCTTGCCACGCCCGTTGCAATCATGACGGCGACCGGCAAAGCCGCTTCGCTCGGCGTGCTGTATAAGGACGCGGATTCGTTGCAGAGGACCAAGGAAATAAACTGCGTGCTGCTGGATAAAACGGCGACTATAACGCAGGGCAAACCGCAGGTTTCGGACGTGGTGCCTTTCGGCGTTGACCTGGAACGCGTGCTTGCCTTGGCGGGCGGCATAGAGGGCAACTCCAACCACCCCCTGGCAAAGTGCATTTCCGAGTACTGCGGCGCTGGGGCGCAGGTTACCGATTTCGAATATATAGTTGCGCGCGGCGCTAAGGCAAAGTACGACGGCGTGACTTACCGTCTGGGCAACGCCGCGTTGCTTGACGGAATAAAGATAAGCAAGGAAGTAAAAACGCAGGCGGACGAACTTTCCGCGCAGGGCAAGACGGTTACCTATCTTGCCGACGAAAAGCGCGTAATCGCGCTGATTGCTATCACGGACGCGGTAAAGGAAACCAGTGCGGAGGCGGTTGAGCTGTTAAAGAGGCGCAACATAAAGCTTGCAATGCTGACGGGCGACGGGCAGGTTGCGGCCGCCGCGGTTGCGCACAGCGTAGGACTTGACGATTTCGTTGCCGAGGTGTTGCCCGAAGATAAACTGCGTTCGGTCGAGAATATGCAGAAGGCGGGCGCTACGGTTGCAATGGTGGGTGACGGAATAAACGACAGCCCCGCACTTAAAAAGGCGGACGTCGGCATAGCCATAGGCGACGGTACGGACGTTGCGATAGACAGTGCGGGCGTGGTGCTCGTCAGTGCACCTTATCGACTTAACAGAGCCACGTAGCAATAAGCCAAATTGGATTGCCTCAGAATGATTCAAAAAAAATATAGGGGGGTGGGGGGGGGGGGGG
>CAMWHW010000173.1 GCA_947174175.1 uncultured Clostridia bacterium
GTTAAGAGCGCGGGCTCCCGCCCCTGCCCTCCCGTCTACCTCGGTGTGGGAATAGGCGGCAGCGTTGATACCTGCGCGTACCTTGCAAAGAGGGCGCTTATGCGCGAAGTCGGCACGCACAACGAAAGGGCGGATATTGCCGACATCGAGCGGATTGCGCTTGAAAGAATTAACGCTTTAAACATTGGCTGTCAGGGCTTTCACGGAAAGACTACCGCAATAGGTGTCAGCTGCGAATGGGCCTACACCCACATTGCGGGACTGCCCGTTGCCGTCAATATTCAGTGCCACTGCGTGCGTTGCCAAAAGGAAGTTATTTAAAGATGATTGAGCTGAATTTACCCATTGATAAAGAACGCATAAAAAAACTGCACGCCGGTGACAGCGTGCTTATTTCGGGAACTATTTACACCGCGCGCGACTGTGCGCACAAGCGGCTTAAAGAGATGATTGAACGGGGCGAAAAGCTGCCATTCGATATGAACGGCGCGTTTATTTATTACGCAGGTCCCTGCCCCGCAAAGCCGGGCTATGCAAGCGGCAGCTGCGGTCCCACCACCTCCGCACGTATGGACGCTTACGCTTCCCTTTTACTGGACAACGGTCTGGGCGGAATGATAGGCAAGGGCGAGATGAGCGCGGACGTGACCGAGGCGCTTAAACGCAACACGGGCGTTTACTTTGCCGCAATCGGCGGTGCGGGCGCAACCTACGGCAAGGCGATTAAAAAGAGCGAGCTTATCGCTTTTCCCGAGCTGTTGTCCGAAGCAGTGAGAAAGCTTGAAGTTGAAAATTTCCCCGCAGTGGTTGCAACCGACTGCGAGGGAAATACGATTTATTAAGTTTATTCGTAGTCGTCGAAGTTGCGCCTGTTGTTATTGGGCGGGCAGTTCGGTCGGCAATTATTGGGAGGCGGACAAGGCGGCGGGCAGTTAATCTGCGGCGGGCACTTGTCGGGCGGCGGATTCTTGGGCGGTTTTTCCTGCCCGAGCTTGACTAAAATTACGTCCTCCCCTATCTTGACGACGTCGCGCATGGGAATAAAGACGTCCGACTTAGAAAACTTGAAGCCCTTACTTCCCGTAACGAACAGACCTTTAAGCTGATTTTCGGGAAAATAAAACGCAAGGTCGCACACCCTGCCCAGATTTTTGCCGTCCGATATGCAGACGACGTCCATCTTTTTTAACTGACTGAATAAAAATTCCATACAAATATATATGCGGCAGACGATTGAATGTTGTCTGCCGCACTCGAATTTTGTTGAATTTTATCCGCCGATCTTTGCAACTATGTATTTGAGGGGGTTGTGTTCGAACACCCAGTCGATTTTGAACACGCTTCCGCTCAGATAATTTTTAAAGCTTTCTTCCGTACTGCCGCCGATAAGGTCTATTACGTGGAATACGAGCAGCACCACCATACACGTAACCGCAAGCATAAATATCATACCGCCGATACGGTTGAACGCCCTTACTACGGGGTTTTCTATTTCCACGATGCCTTTTATTATCCTAACTATCAGGATTCTTATAAGCTGAACGGCTATAAACAGCGCAATTCCCAGGATAACTTTTTCTATGCCTATTTTAATTAGGAAATTGACGAAGCCGTTGTTGGCGTTCACCATTGCCGTGTGCAGCTTGCCCATTATGTCCTGCACGAAACCCCAGCTTGCAACCACGCCTATAAAGAAGTAGGTTACTACGACCGAGATTATTATGCCGACAATGCCGCCCGTGAATATTTTCAGCAATTTGCCGAAGCCCAGCATCATACCTATTACAAGCGATAACAGTACGACGCCTATGGCTATCCAATCGATTATTTGCATTTAGTCCTCCGAACCGTATTAATTATACCATTTCCGACCCCGTTTTCAAACCTTTAAATTATATTAAAACGACTGTTTTAACGTAATTATTACAAGATTTTGTCGTCAATATGCCAACTTTGTCATATTTAAGGAATCATTTCGTTCAGACACGATTTTAAATCGGAAATATCCAACACGCTTGCAACCATTGCTTCCAGCAATCTTTCGCGCTCGATTGCGCCCCAGTTTATAGTAAGCCCCAGCTTTAAAGCGTACTGACGGATAAATTCGCGGATTGCCCTGCCGTTGCCCTCTCTGAAAGGGTGAATGATATTCAGTTCCGCCATAAGATAGGCAAGAAAAGCTATTTTGGACTGACGGTTCGAATTCTCCCCCGCCTTGATATTTTTGACTTTTGCAAACAGCTGGGACAGCTGTTCTTCCACGTAGGTATGTACGCAGAACTTGGTATTGCCCTTGGAAATATCTTCCTTTCTGGTCTTGCCTGCAAAGTCGTAAATATCCTGAAAAAGGTATTTGTGAATATCGTACAGATGCTTTTTATCGAAAATACCCTTCAACGGATTAATTTCCTGTTCGAAAAGCCGCGCGGACACAAGCTCCGTTTCGGCTTTTTTCAGTTGCGGATATTCGCGCAGGTTCAGCTTGTTTTTTAAAACGCCCGTCCCCGGATAGCAATATAAGCTGTCCCCTTCGGTATACAGTTCGTACTTATCGAAAAAATTGGTCATATCACGCTTTTGAATATTTGCGCCTTATCTGCGCAACCCTGTCCTCTACGGTTATTTTTCCTTCCAGCCTTTCGTGCATATATCTTACCGATTCGTCTTCCACTTCCAGCCCCTCGATTTTCATTGAAGCTATGACGTTTTGAATATTAGCGTTATAGTTTTTGGGCGAGCCGACCGAAATTCTGTCGATATTAATCAGCATAATTTCCCCGTCCTTTTCCATAAACGCAATCTTGTCGCCCGCGTCCAGCCCCATTTGCCGCCTTATGGTGATGGGCAGAGTCAGCTGCCCCTTGGTCGTCAGTTTTGCAATTTCCACGGTTACCTCCTGAATTCCTTACTTTCTGTGAATTCCTTACATTTCTAGTATAACACTTTAAAATGAAAAAGTCAAACGAAATGCGAAAAAATTAAAGCCGGCAGGAGTTGA
>CAMWHW010000174.1 GCA_947174175.1 uncultured Clostridia bacterium
TACACCCGTCGTTCATAAAGCAGGACCACCCGCTTGCCGGCGTAAACGACAGCTATAACGCCGTGTATTTAACGGGCGACGCCGTAGAGGACGTAATGCTCTACGGAAGGGGCGCGGGCGCGTTGCCTACGGGCAGTGCGGTTGTCGGCGACGTCATTTACTGCGCAACCCACACCAATTACAGATATTCGACCTTCACCAATACCGAAAACGCCGCGCCTAACACCAAGTTTATCGAAAATTTCGAAAGCGCGTACTATATCCGTCTGGAAGCAAACAACCGCCCCGGCGTGCTTGCAAAGGTGACGTCCATATTCTCGCGTTGCGGAATTAACGTCGCGCAGATGATTCAGAAGGACGGAGAGGGAGACGCGGTGCCCGTAATTTTCGTCACGCACCAGACCAAGGAGCACAGCGTAAACAAAGCGGTGGAGGAGATTAACGCTATCCCCGAAATCGCAAAGGTTTCCGCCGTTATCCGCGTAGTAAAATAATTTTAAATGAAAGTTCTCGTTGTAGAAAACGCCTATATTAAAAATCAATCGCAAATCTCCCAGGCGGAGAGAATAGCCGAAGAGCTTACGCTGCTCGGCGCGGCGGTCGACATAAAAAGAAATTTTAACCTTGCGCAAATCTCGGGCAACCGCATAACCGCGCAAGGTTATGATTTTTGCGTTTTTCTGGATAAGGACAGGGTGGCGGCAAGACTGCTGGAAAAGAGCGGTATGCGCCTTTTCAATCCCGCGCAGGCAATAGAAACTTGCGACGACAAAATGCTTACGAATATTGCGCTTGCAAGCGCGGACTTTAATCTGCCGGACTGCGTTTACGCGCCCCTTTGCTATCACGCCGAAAGCGACGTCAACGGCGGCTTTTTGAAAGAGGTGGAAAAAGCTCTCGGCTTTCCGCTGGTCGCAAAGACCAATTACGGCTCTCTCGGCGCGGGCGTAACGCTTATAAAAAACGCGGAGGAGCTGAAAGCTTACGAAAAGCGCAATCTGACTTTGCCGCACTTCTATCAGAAGTTTATCGACTGCGGCTGCGGCGAAGATATCAGGGTGCTGGTCGTCGGCGGAAAGTGTGTGTGCGCAATGAAGAGGAGGAACGAAAACGACTTCCGCTCCAATATCGAACTGGGCGGCAAGGGCGAAAATTATCCGCTCGATAGCAAGTTGTCGGAACTGTGCGTACAGGTTGCGCAAACGCTCAGCCTGGACTATTGCGGCGTGGATATTCTCGTAGGAAAGGACGGCAAGTTCTATATATGCGAGGTCAATTCCAACGCATTCTTTGCGGCGGCTGAAAAGGTGTGCGGCGTAAACGTCGCCAAAGCCTACGCCGAATATATGGTAAAAAATTAAATACAGCCCCGCGCGGAACGCGCGGGGCTATTTTCGTCTTTCCCGTAATATAAATATAAAAGTTGCAGATTTTACGGAAAAATTGCAAAATGGCAAAGTTTGTCGTAATTCCTGCGGAAGTTTTATATTGACGGAATTTGTCGGAGATGATAGAATATAAGCGTAATAAATATTAGAGCGCAAAACGCTCGGGGAGGAATAAATAAAATGTCACCTTTAGCAGTTGGTTTAACCATCGGAGCAGTAGTACTGGCAGTATTTTTAATACTGTTTTTCGCAATCGGCTATATGAAAGCGCCGCCCGATACGGCGTACATCATATCCGGTCCTTTCAGACGTAAAATTCTGATAGGCCGCGCGGGCTTCCGTATTCCCTTTTTCGAAAGAGTGGATAAGATTTCTCTGCGCGTAATGCAGGTAGACGTCAAGACCAGCGAAGCCGTTCCCACGAACGAGTTCATCAACGTCAACGTAGACGGCGTTGCCAACATCAAAGTTTCGTCCAATCCCGACCTTCTTAAAAAGGCGGCGGAAGCGCTTCTGGGTATGAAGCAGGGCGAGCTTATCAGTCTGGTTACGCAGGTTCTGGAAGGTAACATGCGTGAAATCGTCGGTTCGGTCGGCTTGAAGGAAATGGTTCAGGACAGACAGGGCGTTGCCAAAAAGATAACCGAAAACGTTGTTCCCGATATGGAAAAACTGGGTATCGAAGTCGTAAACTTCAATATTCAGAACTTCAAGGACAACGCGGGCACCATCGAAAATATGGGTATCGACAACGTGGAGCAGATCCGCAAGAACGCCCAGATTGCAAAGGCGAACGCCCAGCGCGATATTGCCATCGCTACCGCAAATGCGGAGCAGGAAGCTAACGCGGTTAAGGTTGAAAGCCAGAAGCAGATTGCAGAACAGAACGCCGCGCTTGCCGTGCAGGAAGCGGATATGAAGGTCAAGGCGGACACCAAGAAGGCGGAAGCGGACGCCGCTTACGCAATTCAGCAGGAAAATCAGCGTAAGACCATCGAAATTACCAAGGCGAACGCCGACATTGCAAGGCGCGAAAAGGAAGCCGAGCTTGCAGAAAAGGAAATCGCCATCAAGGAGCGCCAGCTCGACGCGGAAATCAGAAAGCAGGCGGACGCTCTCAACTACAAGGTTGCAAAGGAAGCGGAAGCAGAGCTTGTAAAGCGTCAGAAGGAAGCGGAAGCTATGGCGTTCGAAGCTACGAAGAAAGCGGAAGCGCAGAAGGCTCAGGCGGAAGCTTTGAGATTCGCAATGGAGCAGGAGGCGGAAGGTATCCGCGCCAAGGGTCTTGCGGAAGCGGAAGCTATCGAAAAGAAAGCAGAAGCTCAGAAGAAGATGGGCGAAGCTTCCGTACTCGAAATGTATCTCAGCGCTCTGCCCGACGTCGTAAAGAACGCAGCCGAGCCTCTGTCCAGAACGGACAAAATCGTTATGTACGGCGACGGCAACGCAACCAAGGTCGTAAAGGACGTTATGAACAGCGCAAGCCAGATAATGGAGGGCGTAAAGGAGTCCACGGGTATCGACATTTCGTCGCTGCTTGCGGGCGTAGTGGGCGGTAAGGTTGCCGCTAACGCGGAAA
>CAMWHW010000175.1 GCA_947174175.1 uncultured Clostridia bacterium
GCGGAATATATAATAAACAAAATAATAACGGTTACGGAAGCTAAAAAAATTACGCCGACGTAGCAAGGAACGTACGCAGGGTTTTCAATAATGCGGGAAATCAAAAGAAAAAAGCCAACGCCGCACATAAACAACCCTAACAACGTAAAGAAAATTTCGAATATTTTCTTAACTATTTTCATCCTTGGACCTTTCCTATATACGCCGTTGAATCTTGTTTAAGTGTTATAAGTCCGTCTATCGCGTATTTATCAAAAACCGAAACTATATCGTTTACAAATAATTTATAGTTGACGTCTCCTTCACGCGGAGCATAGGAGCGTGAAAGCCAATAACTTAAAAATTTATTCTTATCCATAAACAACGAATTGCTTTTGCTGATTTCTATAAATTTTCGGTTATACAATTGGTTAATTTTTTTTCGTTTCAACTCAATATATGCCGCCCCCGTGCTTGCATTGCTAACGTCACAATACCGGGCAACCACCGCGTCAACGTCATTATTGATGGAATCATTACACCTTTGATTATAAACGATAACTACCTGACCGTTCGGCTTTAAAATTCGCTTACATTCTTTGCTGAATTCTTCAAGCGGAAACCAATGAAGTGCTTGCGCTACTGTGATTATATCTATAAAAGAATTCATTAAATTTGTATTTGCCGCGTCACCGTTTACAGAAACGAAATTCTGATATCCTTTAAGCCTTTCTTCACCGGCTTTTCGCATATCTGTGTTTGGTTCAACCCCATAAACTTTATTACCGCGCTTTAATAATTGTTCGGTAAAAATTCCCGTCCCCGAACCAATATCTGCAATTACAGACTGCGGGGAAAAGCCATAGTCGGAATATAACGTATTTAATAAACTCTCCGCATAAGCGGGGCGTGCATTATCATAATGAGTCGCTTTACCACTGAACTTTTCTTCGTTATTTACCATAATGTCCCCTTGTTAAATTACTGTTTATCGTAATTATAGCAAACCCGTAATGAAAAAGCAATGCAACGATACGTTGTCCTGATAATTAACGAAAAAGAGCAGACTTGCGTCTGCTCTTTTTTTATCGTATCCCTGTCGGTTAAGAATTTTCCGTTTCTTCCTCTTGCTCTTTCTTTCCGAAAATTGCGTTCATTGGCGCATATATCACGTCGAAGAACTTGCCTTTGAGCAAAATGTCTCTGCGGTAAAGTGTGAAATAGCATACGACGTATATTATAAGTAACAGCAGCAAAATGCCCGCAACGGAAATTCCCGCTATCACACCTGTGGACAATCCGCCGTTATCAGGTACGACTTTCGGAATCGAGCGTGTTTCAACGTGAGTATTGTCATTTGAACAAATCCTGCGTTCTTCGCCCTCTTCGGTTTCGGTAGCCGCTTTCGTTACCGTCCATTCGCCGTAGCTATGACCTTTCGCGTCTATTTCACCTGTTTCTTTATGGGTATCGTCGCGACTGCATATGCGGGCTTGCTCGCCTTTTTCCGTACACGTCGCCTCTTTGCTTACCGTCCATTCACCCCAAGCGTGATTATTTTTATCGTAATCGCCGTAGTCGTTACCGCAGGATGAACAAACCGCTTTTGCCGCACACGTTGACGTGCCGCCGCTACAATCTTCCTTATGGTCGGTGTCTTCAGCCGTACAGTCTTTGCATATCTTCCAATGCTGAGCGCCGTCCGAATTATACTTTGTACTGTCGGTATAATCATGGGGTATCGCTACTACTTCTTGGTTTTTTGTATCAGTCTTAGTACCCCCGTTAAACATTACCGTTGCGGTATAAGCCGTTTCACCCGTTGACGTACACGTTGCGGGAGTAATAACTTCATCTGTTATATCATCCCCGCTTGCCGTTACCGTTTCCACGTGTTGACAATTATCACAAGTAAAGGTTGCATCTGCCGAAGTGCAGTCTTCAGCCCAGGACCAGACGGGCTCGGCGTAATCGTGATAGTCGGCTGATACAGACGCTTCGCCATTTATTACCTGTATACATTTTTCGTCGTTAGAATAGAAACATTTAATGTTATCTTCGGTAATCGCCCCGCCCGTGGTAAATACGCCGTTGGGTGTGGGAGGAGTACCCGTAATACCGATTTTTGCGCCTTCCTGAAGATTTTCAATCGTATACATAGGGCCGCTGGGAACTAAATCGCCGTCCTCGTTATCGCAAATATGAGGTGCGCCGCTTATAGTAAATTCAGGACCAACCCAATAAATTGCCGCTCCTTTTGTATTGCCGAAAATTTTACCGTCGGTAAGCCTGACTGTTCCCCCGTATGAACAGATTGCGCTACCGTTGCTAATTGCGTTACCGTTCTCATCTAAATTTAAATTCGAACAACCTGTAATTGTCACTTTAGATAAATTAGCGGTGGCACCGGAATCTACGTAAATACCGCCGCACGTGCTGGCCGAACATCCGCTTATTTCCGTTCCGTCAATGGTAAGGGTACCGCCGTATACGTAAATACCGCCGCCGTTACTGCCGTTGGCAATATTATTACGTATCGAACCGCCGTGTATCTCGGCTTCGGCACCGCTTGCAATATAAATGCCGCCGCCGCAGCGAGATTTGTTGTCGCTTATCTCACTGTCGGTCATTTCAAATTTGCTGCCGCTAGCTACGACGTAGACGCCGCCGCCGTTAGCAGCTTCGTTTTTGTCTATGGTACCGCCGTTCATTGTAAACTTTCCGTTTTCATAGGCGTAAACGCCGCCGCCATAGCCGTTGCTGCTTGTAGTTTTATTTCCGCTTATGCTGCCGACTTCCATTGTAAAGCTGCCGTTTTCAACGTATACGCCACCGCCACTTCCTTTGGAAAAGTTATCCGAAATGGCGCCGTCTTCCATTATAAAGCTACCGTTTTTTATGCAAACACCGCCGCCGGCAGCACTATAGGAGGCCGCTGAAGTATTACCCGAAATGCTGCCGCCTTTAGTTGTAAAGAT
>CAMWHW010000176.1 GCA_947174175.1 uncultured Clostridia bacterium
ATTTTATTTATTATTACCCTATTATATAATTGTTTTTTCCCGGCGGATATGCTATAATTAAACGGTAAGTTTTATCCCGAGGAAAATAATTTGCAATGGATAAGTTGATTCTGGACGGAATGGGCGGCGACAACGCGCCCGCGGCAATAGTGGAAGGCGCGGTAAAGGCGCTTAAAGACGATAAAAATCTCTACCTCATCATTACGGGCAGGGAGAACGAAATAAAGGCCGAGCTTGCCAAATATAAGTACGATGCCGCGCGCGTGGAGATTGTCGACTGTCCCGACGTTATAGGAATGAACGACAGTCCCACCGAGGCGGTAAGAAACAAGCAGTCGTCGCTTATGGCGGCTTACTGGATGCTGAAAAAAGAGGACGATATATGCGGGCTGGTGTCGGCGGGTTCGACGGGCGCAATCATTGCGGGCGGTCAGCTGATACTCGGCAGAATAAGGGGTGTTAAGCGCCCCGCGCTCTGCCCCGCGATACCCAACGTAAACAACGGCGTTACGCTGCTTTGCGACTGCGGCGCCAACGCGGAGTGCAAACCCGTAATGCTCTGCCAGTTTGCGGTGCTCGCCTCGGCTTACGCGCAGGCGGGCTTCAATAAGACCAACCCCAGAGTGGGGCTTTTGAACAACGGCACGGAGGAGCACAAGGGCGACACTCTCCGTCAGGAAACTTACAAATACCTTTCCGAGATGCAGGGCATAAATTTCGTAGGCAACGTCGAGGGAAGAGATATAAATTACGGCGACGTGGACGTCGTTGTGGCGGACGGCTTTTCGGGCAATATCGCACTCAAATCGATTGAAGGCTGCGCGAAGATGATTCTTGCCACTATGAAAAAGCAGTTCACGTCTTCGCCCGCGGCGCTTATCGGCGCTATGTTTATGCACGGCGCAATCAAGCGTATGAAGAAGGGACTGGACTTCGACAAGTACGGCGGAGCTCTTCTTTTGGGGCTTAAAAAAGTCGTGGTTAAAAGTCACGGTTCGTCCAAGCCCGCGGCAATTGCCAACTCGATTAAAAACGCGCTGTCCATCTACCGCAACGGGCTTATACCCAAGGTGGAGGACATGCTGGCAAAGGTCGACCTGGACAACCTTATACCGGTGAATAATGAGTGATTTCGAAAATATAGAAAAGTCGTGTGGCTATTCGTTTAAAGATAAGGAGCTTTTGAAAAAGGCGCTCACGCTGTCGTCGTACGACCAGAATTTCAATAACGAAAGTCTGGAATGTCTGGGCGACGCTCTGCTGACCTTTATCGTCGCGGAAAAATATTACTTCGAAAATATGAGCGAGGGCGACATTACCGAAAAGAAGCAGCAGCTGATTTCGGACGAGGCGCTGCGCCCCGTGTCCGTAAGGCTGGGGCTGGACAAGGCGCTCATAAAGGACAAGGGCGACAGCGGCAACAAAAAAGCCGTGCCCAGCGCGTACGAGGCGATTACCGCGGCAATATATCTGGACGGCGGTCTGGAAGAGGCGAAAAGGTTCGCGCTCTCCACGCTGACTCCCGTGCCCAACGCGCTCAACTACGTTGCTATGGTGCAGGAGCTGTTGCAGGACAATAAGGAGCCGCTCCCCGTATACCGCAAAAAGCTGGGCGGTACGGCGCGCAACCCCGAACATACCGTGACGGTAACCGTGCGCGGACAAAGCTTTTCGGGCTCGGGCGCAAACTTTGCGGAAGCAAAAAAACAGGCGGCGCAAGCGGCGTACGAGTTTTTGAGCGGAAAGTAATTTTAAAATAATAAACCTAGCAAGCAAAACCGCGTTTTTGCGCAGCGCGACCCAATTTGCGCATACCTGCGCCTGAGTAGGTGAATTTTTGCGATTTCTAATAATACGAGGGCTACGCTATAATCGCAAAAAGAGGGCAACGCCCTAAAAATCGTCGGATTTATTTTTCGCCCCAAGAAAAAGAAATCGATGAGAAAGGAGTTTATAATGGTACAGTTTAAAAAGATAAAGCTTATCGGTTTCAAATCCTTTGCCGACAAGACCGAAATTCCCTTGACCGACGGCGTTACTTGTATAGTCGGTCCCAACGGGTGCGGCAAGTCCAACGTTGCGGACGCTATCCGCTGGGTTCTGGGCGAACAGTCCGCAAAGGTCATGCGCGGTTCCAACATGATGGACGTCATCTTCAACGGTACCGAAAAGCGTAAAAAGACTTCCTTTTGCGAGGTTACTTTAACCTTTGACAACACCAACCGCATATTCGATTTCGACGCGGACGAGATAGAGATGACCAGGCGCCTCTACCGCGACGGAACCAGCGAATACCTTTTAAATCAGCAGCCTTCAAGAATGAAGATTTTAACGGGACTTCTGCACGGAGCGGGCGCGGCGAAAGAGGGCTACTCCATTATCGGTCAGGGACGTATCGCGCAGATAATGAACTCCCGTCCCGAGGAGAGGCGCTCCATATTCGAGGAGGCGACGGGTATCGTCGTATTTAAGGACAGAAAGGCGGAGGCTGAAAGAAAGCTCAACTATTCCAAGGACAATCTGTTCGTGTTCGCACAGAGAATGGCGGAAGTAGAGCGCCAGCTCACCCCCCTTGCAAAGGCGGCGGAGAACGCGAAAAAGTATAACGCGCTGTACGAAACGCTGCGCGAGAACGAGATTAATACCTACATATTCCGCCACGACGGCGCCGCGGGGGAGCGCGAAAAGATTGACGCGCGCATAACTAAAATCAACTCGCAGATCAAGCATAATTCGGAGCTTGCGGCTTCGCTGCTTGCCGAATACGAAAAGTGCCGCGGACTTCTGGCGGGTGCGGACGACAGACTTAAAAGACTCAACGAAGAGAGGCTGGAATACACCGTCGGGCTGGAACGCAGTACCGGTGAAAGCAAGGTTTTCAAGGAGCGCGCAAACGCAGTTAAGTATAAGCTTCAACAGGCGCAGGACGATATAG
>CAMWHW010000177.1 GCA_947174175.1 uncultured Clostridia bacterium
GGTCAGTGGGGCACGGCGCTTGCAATGGCGGGCGCGCACTTCGGCATGCCCGTGCACGTGTATATGGTTAAGGTGTCCTACGAGCAGAAGCCGTTCAGGCGCAACGTCATGAACGTTTACGGCGCAAACGTCGTCGCTTCCCCCTCCGACACGACCGAAGCGGGAAGAAGAATTTTAAAGGAGCACCCCGGCACCAACGGTTCACTGGGCTGCGCCATTTCCGAAGCGGTTGAAGCGGCGGTATCCGATCCCGAGCATAAGACGCGCTATGTTCTCGGCTCGGTGCTCGACCAGGTTCTTTTACACCAGTCGGTAATCGGTCTGGAAACAAAGACCGCGCTCGACAAGATAGGCAGAAAGCCCGACGTCATAGTCGGCTGTGCGGGCGGCGGCTCCAACCTGGGCGGACTTATCGCGCCCTTCGTTGCCGAAAAGCTGCAAGGCAAGTCCAACCCGCAGATAATCGCCGTGGAGCCCGCAAGCTGCCCTTCGCTTACGCGCGGCACCTACCGCTACGACTTCTGCGACACGGGCAAGATTTGTCCGCAGGCAAAGATGTACACGCTGGGCTGCGACTTTATCCCCAGCGCCAACCACGCGGGCGGACTAAGATACCACGGCATGAGCCCCGTACTTTCCAAGCTTTACGACGATAAATATATGGAGGCTAAGTCCTACACGCAGACGGAGGTTTTCGAGGCGGCGGTTACCTTTGCAAAAATCGAGGGCACCCTTCCCGCACCCGAATCTTCGCACGCAATCAAGGGCGCGATAGACGCCGCACTGGAATGTAAAAAGACGGGCGAAAAGAAGGTAATCGTGTTCGGGCTGACGGGCACGGGCTACTTCGATTTGAAGGCTTACGACGAATTTCTGAGCGGCAGAATGACCGACCATATTCCCACGGATAAGGAGATAGGGTTGTAATAACCGTTAAATAAAAGCAGAGCGCCCGCGCAACGTAAAAACCGTTGCGCGGGCGCTTAACTTTACCATATAACGGGGTCAATCACGTATTTCAGGCAAATTCTTTACAGACTCGCCTTCAAAATATCCTTTATCTCTTTCTTGTCCAGAACCTTGTAACCGCCGTCCATAATCAGCGTGCTCTCCACAATTCCGTCCAGCATATCAGCGTTTGCGCCCAGGTCGGTTATATTCATAACCAGCCCGATTTTCTTCATCCACTTCTCCATCTCGGACAAGCCCTCGCAAGCAACCTGCTCCTCGCTCTTGCCCTCGCTGTTTACGTTCCACACGTTAACGGCGTAGCGTGCAAACTTCTTCAAACCGTAGGGCATGATATGGCGGTAATAGGGCATGGAAACGGCGGCAAGCGTCATTCCGTGCGTGGCGTCGGTGTGCGCGCCGACCGCCTGACCGAGCATATGCACTTCCCAGTCGGTGGTCTTGCCCTTGGCAACCAGCGTGTTCAGCGCCCAGGTTGCAATCCACATTATGTTGCTCCTCGCCTCATAATCGGTTGGGTTAGCCACCGCTATATCCGCGCTGTGTATAAGCGAGCGCAGCAGCCCCTCCATTATGTAGTCGCTGGTGTTGTCGTCCGTGCCCGAAAAGTACTGTTCGAGTATGTGCGACATTATATCGTATATGCCCGAAATCATCTGATATTTAGGCAGCGTGTAAGTAAATTCGGGGTTGAGTATGGAAAACTTAGGGAAGACGTTTTCACCGAACACGTGACCTATTTTAAGCTTCTGCGCGTGGTTGGTAATTACCGAGCCGCCGTTCATTTCACTGCCCGTTCCCACCATGGTCAGCACGCAGCCGACGGGCACTATATCGCAGGTAACGTCCTCGAAGCGGATAAAATATTTATCCCACGCGTCGTCGTTGCAGTTTACCGACACGGAAACGGCCTTTGCATAGTCGCACACGGAGCCGCCTCCCACCGCCAGAATAAGGTCGACTTTCGCCGCCCTTGCGCGCGCTATACCTTCGTTGAGTTTGTCCGCCGTGGGGTTGGGCATAACGCCCGCGTCTTCGTAAATATTTTTGCCGTTCGCCTTCAAAATGGCAACGACTTTATCGTAGATGCCGTTCTTCTTTATCGAGCCGCCTCCGTAAACCAGCAGCACGTTTTTGCCGTACTTGGGAAGTTCTTCGTTGAGCCCGTCCAGCGCGTCCTTGCCGAAATAAAGCTTTGTGGGATTGCAGTAGGTGAAATTGCCTAACATGGGTATCTCCTTTATTCTGATTTTTTACGGTATTATTGTATTACCCGCAAGGCGATATGTCAACCCGGATAAAAATTTTCGGATAAAATAAAAAACGCACGCAAAAACGCTTGAATTTTTGCGCAACGTCCTATATAATGAATGAGTAAATTGAATATTGGGGTGTCGCCAAGCGGTAAGGCAACGGACTCTGACTCCGTCATTCGTTGGTTCAAATCCAGCTACCCCAGCCAATACAGGCGTGTTATTTTAGTTAAAATAGCACGCCTTTATTTTTGAGTATTTATTTTGCTTATACTTCAGCGAAAACCTTTAATTTCGGGAAATCGTTTTCCTGATTTACCCAAACATCCTCGGTTAATCCATCGTTCAGTTTTTCTGCAAGGCTATACATTTCTTCCTTACTTTCATAAACCGTTATATCTATCGGCGATGGTAAATCTCCGCGGTCAATATCTATTAAATCAGACGTTAAATTATTGCTCTTCAAGCACTGAAAATTTATAATCTCTGAATCTGTGACCTCTTTAAACACTTTTTCTATAAAATTGCCTGAGAAATAGAAATTACTCAATTTGCTATTTCTTACATGCATGACTATAGAAAGAGAAATATTATTGTCTTGAATCGGTGCATTTATAAAGTTATTCTGTGAATAGCAATTTAACATTTCACAATTAATTAAGGCATTTGCAAAAGCCGCACATACATACATTGCTTC
>CAMWHW010000178.1 GCA_947174175.1 uncultured Clostridia bacterium
ACGACGGTAAACTTATCGGCGAAGAGCGTGAAACAACCATTATCCGTTACGGCGATTACGCCAAAAAGCCGCACGCCGACGGTCGGGAGTACAATACCTTCCGCACTTTCACCGTGTGTGTAACGGGTGAAAGGGTCGTGATTGAAAACCTTACGATAGCCAATACGAACACCGCGCCGGAGCTGGTCGGGCAGTGCGTAGCGCTGTCGGTCAACGCTAAACTGTTTCACGCCCGCAACGTAGATTTAAAGTCCACGCAGGACACGCTTTTCACCGCGCCCTTCCCTGACGACCTTGTTATACGCTATGCGGGACTGACCGAGGATAAGACTTATTACGACGGATTTATTCCCCGCAAACAGCTTTATATGGAAGGCAATTCCTTTCAATATTATGAAAACTGCGCGATTTTCGGCACCGTTGACTTTATTTTCGGCGGCGCGCAGGCGCTGTTCGAAAACTGCAAGCTAGTGTCTTTGAACGACAAGCGCAAGCTCGGCTTCGTCGCGGCGCCCTCCCACTCGCTTCGTCAAGAATACGGATACCTCTTTTACAACTGCGTATTTGCAAACGGCGGCGCGGACGATAAGGGCGTGTACCTTGCGCGCCCCTGGCGCGACTTCGGCAGGTGCGACTTTATAGACTGCAAGCTTGAAAACCATATCTCGCCCGTACTCTTCGACAAGTGGAACGACACTTACCGCGACAAGACGGCGAGATTCGGTTTCTGCAATCTGACGGCAAAAAGTCTTAACCCCGTGCCCTGGGCAAAAGAGCTTACACCCGAACGCGCAAGTGAAATTATAAATGCTTTCACGGCACTTAAAAAGAAGTACTTTGGCGAATAATGAATAAAAAAGGAAAAGCGCCCCTGCGGCACAAGCCGCAAGGGCGCTTTTTAATTTCATAATTTAGAAGCCGAAATACTCTTTTGCGTTATTGTAGCAAACGTCTTCCACTATTTTGCCCAGCGTATCCAGCTCGCTTGCGGGATACTGTCCGCTTTCTACGAGGTTGCCGAGCATATTGCAGAGTATTCTTCTGTAATACTCGTGGCGGGGATATGCAAGGAAGGAACGGCTGTCCGTAAGCATACCGACGGACTGCGCAACCAAGCCGACCTGCATAAGCGTTTCGAGGTTGGTCTTCATACCGTCCTGCTGATCGAGGAACCACCACGCCGTGCCGACCTGCACCCTGCCCTTTACGCCTTCCTTCTGGAAGCAGCCCGCCAGAACGGTGAGCGCGTAGTTGTCGCGGGGGTTGAGGCAGTAAAGAATGGTCTTGGGCAGAGCGTCCTGTCCGTCAAGCTCACCCAGAAGCGCGGAGAGCTTTTCCATATAGACGGCGTCCTCTATTGCGTCGAAGCCCGTATCGGGACCGATTTTAGCCAACATGCTCTTGGAGTTGTTGCGGAGTGCGCCGATGTGGTACTGCTGAACCCAGCCGTACTTTTTGTACTGCTTGCCGAGGAAGATAAGAACGTAGCCCTTGTACTTGTCCTGCTCCTCAACGGAGATGGGCTGACCTTTCATACCCTTTAAGAAGATGGCGTTAGCCTCCTCGTAGGTTGCGGGCGCGTAGCAAACGACGTCGAGCGCGTGGTCGGAAAGACGCGAACCCATACTGTCGAAGTAAGCGATTCTGTCCGCAAGCGCGTTGCACAGATCTTCGAGAGTCTTAATCTCCTTGCCCACTACGCCTGCAAGCTGCTTAACCCAGCTTGCAAACCAGGAAAGTTCTACGTTAATCGCCTTGTCGGGACGGAACGCGGGACGAACGGTAACCTTTAAGGTCTTGTCCTCGTTCATCTTCTTGTGCCATTCCAGGCTGTCCACGGGGTCGTCGGTGGTGCACACGGTCTTAACGTTGAACTTGTACATCATCTCGCGCGCCGTAAGCGTTTCAAGAACCTTGTTTGCCTTATCCCAGATCTTTTTGGCGTTGGAGGGATTGATTATATCGTCGATGCCGAAATATCTCTGCATTTCGAGGTGCGACCAGTGGTACAAGGGGTTGCCCACGAAATAGGGCATACTCTCGACGAACTGCTGATACTTTTTGTAGTCGTCGTCGGGACCGGAAATGGAATCTTCCTCGTATCCCCTTGCGCGGAGAGCGCGCCACTTGTAGTGGTCGCCGTATCTGTCGCCCGCGCCCAGCCATACCTCCGCAAGGTTGCGGAACTTCTTGTCCTCGTAAATTTCCTTGGGTTGAAGATGGCAGTGATAGTCTATGATAGGCATTTTTTCCGCGTGGTCGTGATACAGCTTTTTAGCCGTGTCCGTTTCCAGCAGAAAATCTTTATCCATAAATTTTTTCATATTATAACGTTACTCCCGTTTTGAATATTGCAATCTCTTTCGTATTGTTTATCTCGTTCCTGGTCTTTTTGCCGTTGGCTACGTCTACGATTAAATCGATAAACTTTTCAAGCTGAGTGTCGAAATCGGAATCGAGCACGGCGCCCGCGTTGAAATCTATCCAGTTGCTCTTTTTAGCCGCAAGCTCGGAATTGGTGGCAATCTTTATCGTGGGCACGAAACCGCCGAAGGGCGTACCGCGTCCCGTAGTGAAAAGCACCAGATGGCAGCCAGCCGCCGCAATGTTGGTAACGGCGCACATATCGTTGCCCGGTCCGTTTAAAAGGTTAAGCCCCTTCTGCGTAACGAAACCGTCGTCAAACACGACGTCCGAAACGGGACCCGAACCCGACTTCTGCGTACAGCCGCACGACTTGTCTTCGAGCGTGGTAATACCGCCCGCCTTGTTGCCGGGAGAAGGATTTTCGCCCACGGGCTGACCGTTTGAACGGAAGTAGTCCTTGAAATCGTTGATGAGCTTAACAGCCTTTTCGAAGGTTGCCCTGTCCTTGCAGCGGTTCATAAGCTGCTGTTC
>CAMWHW010000179.1 GCA_947174175.1 uncultured Clostridia bacterium
ATGCAGGCCGAGCGCTTTGAAAAGCATATGGGAGGACCTACCAATAAAGCGGCGGCGAATGCGGACGCCATTAAAAACGACCCCACGTTCCTTGCTCTCAACGCGCAGTACGCATTTGCTAAGCCGCAGACCTCCGTTCCGACGAATTTCTGGGAACCTTTAAAGAGCGTAGGGCTTAATATTATCGACGATTTGCTCAGCGACGAGGGCGGAAACGGAAAGCTTTCATATACGTCCAAGCTCAGCACGGTAGAAAATCAGATTAAAAATACAAAATAATTTAGTTTCGGTGAGAAAATGGATCTGGAATATCTGAAAATGTCGCCGCTTGAAAAGTTCTGGTTTAACTTTAAAGGCTTTTTCAAGCGTTTGCCGTCATATCTTGCGGCGTTTTTCAAGGCGATACCGAAAAAACTTTATAGCCTTTGGCTGGCTTTTGCGGGAATATTTATAAATATCGGCAGGGCGGCAAAGGACGGCGACTGGAAAACGAGAACGTCGTTTGTCGTAATGGGCTTCGGGCTTATAACCCGCAAGCAGTATCTGCGCGGAATTTTATATCTCTTTTTCGAAGTGCTGTTTATTCTGTATATGGTATTTTTCGGGTGGAAATATCTCGCCAAGATGGGGAGTCTGGGCGAGGTTGCCTGCGTTGAAACGGAAGATCCGCTTACGGGCGTTACCAAATATACGTATTACGATAACAGTCTGCTCATACTGCTGTATTCCATTTTAACGATTTTCATAATGGCGGCTTTCGTCTATATGTGGTATCAGAACATAAAGGGGAACCTTTTATCGCAGCAGTATACGGAAGCGCATTTGCGCCTGCCCACAACTAAAGACGACGTAAAGTCGTATGCGGACGAAAATTACCATAAGTCGCTTTTGTCCATACCTATGCTCGGTTTGGTGGTGTTTACCATTCTTCCGATATTCTTTATGGTTTTCATTGCGTTTACGAACTACGACAAGGCGCATCAGCCCCCCGCACAGCTCTTTCAGTGGTCGGGCGTCGAAAACTTCGTAACCGTGCTAGGCGGCGGAATTTCGGCGGACAGCAAGGTGTTTGCCTTCACGTTCGGCGAGGTGCTTTTGTGGACGATAGTGTGGGCGTTTTTCGCAACGTTTACCAACTATATTCTCGGAATGATAGTGGCAATACTCATAAACAAAAAGGGTGTTAAATTCAAAAAATTCTGGCGTACGGTACTCGTAATAACCATAGCCGTTCCGCAGTTCGTATCCTTAATGTTTATGTCGCAGCTGCTTGCCGACCAGGGACTTATAAACAATCTCCTTTTAAGGTGGGGGTGGATAGATAAAGCCATACCTTTCTTAACCGACGGCACTTTAGCGAGAGTTACCATAATAGTCGTAAATATATGGATAGGTATTCCTTACTCAATGCTTATCTGCACGGGCATACTTATGAATATTCCCGAGGATCTGTACGAGTCGGCGCGAATGGACGGCGCGGGGCCTGTAAGGGCGTATATGAAGATAACTCTTCCGTATATGCTGCACGTTACGACGCCGTACCTTATCACTCAGTTTATAGGCAACCTCAACAACTTCAACGTGATATTCCTGTTGACGGGCGGCAATCCTCCGCTGGAATACAACGGCTCGGTTACAACGGCGGGGCAGTCGGACCTTCTCATAACCTGGCTGTATAAGCTGACCGTAAACGAATGTAAGTACGGGCTTGCGTCGGTAATCGGCATATTCACGTTCGTAATCGTTGCGGTACTGTCGCTTATTCTTTACAACCGTTCCAAATCAGTTAAAAACGAGGAGGATTTCATGTAATGGAAAAGAAGTACAAGAGCAAGAAGCTTTCGGAAAGAATTACTCTCGCTTTGATATACGCCATTCTTATTATAATTTCCGTTATCTGGCTGATACCCTTTTTCATACTTATCATTCTCTCTTTCCGCGGAGAGGCGGTGGGTATGTCGGCAGATTACCTTTTCCCCAAACAGTGGTCTTTCAACAACTACGTCAAGCTGTTTACCGAGACCAAGTTTTTGAAATGGTACGGTAATACTCTGCTTGTTTCCGCGGTCGTTACAGTCTTTCAGACGATAATAGTTCTGATGACGAGCTACGCTTTATCGAGGCTACGCTTTAAAATGCGAAAGCCGCTTATGAACATTATGCTTATACTCGGAATGTTCCCCGGCTTTTTGTCGATGACGGCGGTATATTTCGTGCTCAAAGAGATAAATCTTACTCAGAATCTGTTGGGACTTATTCTCGTATATTCGGCGAGCTCGGCAATGCAGTACTATATCTGTAAAGGCTTCTTCGATACTATCCCGAAGTCCCTGGACGAGGCGGCAAGAATAGACGGAGCAAGCCGTCATACGGTGTTTATCAAGATAATTCTGCCCCTAGCAAAACCCATTATAATTTATACGATTTTAACCGCGTTTATCGCGCCGTGGGGCGAATTTATGTTCTCGTCGTTTATGATGAGGGGCGACCCCGATATGTTTACCGTTGCGGTCGGAATGAAATCGTGGCTTGACAACTCCACGCTCGGCAGCGAATACTTTACGATATTCTGCGCCGCCGCGGTGGTTGTTTCGATACCAATAACCGCACTGTTTATATGGTGGCAAAGATACTACGTTGCGGGCGTAACGGGCGGTTCAGTAAAAGGTTAAAGAGGTAATTTATGGCTAACGTCAGTTTAAAACACATTTATAAAGTCTATCCGAACGGCACGAAAGCGGTAAACGATTTCAATATGGAAATTCAGGATAAAGAGTTTATCGTGTTCGTAGGCCCTTCGGGCTGCGGCAAATCAACGACCCTCAGAATGATAGCGGGGCTTGAGGATATTTCCGCGGGCGAGCTGAAAATCGGCGATTTGATAGTAAACGA
>CAMWHW010000180.1 GCA_947174175.1 uncultured Clostridia bacterium
GTCCAGCGCGTCCACGCACAGTCCCGAATCGTCCGCAAGAACGGGGCATTTAAGTTTATCGTAAACGGCTTTTGCCTTTATGAAAGCGTTCTCTTTAAAGGTCTTGCCGTTTTCTTCCACGTCGCCTTCAAAGCCCGCTTCACGCATAGTCACGAGTTCAACGCCCTTAAAAATTTGCTTAATTTCCTCTATTTTATGCGCGTTTCCGCTTGCAACAACAATCTTTTTGGGTAAGCCGTTGGTGTTCATAAACATATTATATAATACGGAATTTAAAAAGTAAAGCGTTTACCATTTAAGGTCGTGCAGTTCGCCCTTGACGTTAAAGTTTTTAAAGTCGAGCTGTCTGAGCGCTTCGTAAACGGCTATCGCAACCGAGTTGGAAAGGTTTAAGGAGCGCAGTTCGCCGATCATTGGTATGCGCAGACATTCGTCGGGGTGCTTTATCAAAAGTTCCTCTGGCAGCCCTTTGGTTTCCTTGCCGAACACCAGAAAGTCGCCCTCTTTAAACTGCGCGTCGCAGTGGCGCTTTCTGCCCTTGGTGGTATAGTAGTAGAAGGTGGAGCCGGCGTTCGCCCTTTGCAGCTCTTCAAAGCTGCCCCAATAGGTAATGTCGGCGTACTGCCAGTAGTCCAGCCCCGCGCGCTTCAAATACTTGTCGCTCACCTCGAAGCCGAGCGGCTTGACGAGGTGGAGCTTACAGCCCGTCGCGGCGCAGGTGCGCACTATGTTGCCCGTGTTCTGCGGAATTTCAGGCTCTACCAAAACGATATTGAACATAAAATAAACCTCACGCCGTATTTTATCACAAATCGGAGCGTATGCAAAACTTTTTTATTTCATTTGACAAAATACGCGTTCGGTTGTTACAATTAAAATGCGAAAATTTTTAAAATCGGAGTTAAACCTATGTCGGCAGCGGCAGTAATGATGATTATAAATAGTATGTTTCTCATTCTCGGCGGAATAGTCGTATTCATGCTGGGAATGGAAATGATGGGTTCCAACCTTGAAAAGGCTGCGGGCAAGAATATCCGAAAGCTTATGTCCAAGGCGGCAAAGAACCGTTTTACGGGCGTAGGTACGGGCGCCGCGGTAACCGCCCTCGTCAACAGCTCGGCGGCAACCACGGTCATGATAGTCGGCTTCGTTAACGTCGGTCTTATGACATTGACGCAGGCGGCTTCCGTAATTATGGGTGCGAATATCGGCACTACCATATCGGCGTTCATAATGGCGCTTTCGTCGTCGGGCAGTTCGTACTTTTCGGTCACTGCGGTTTTCGCTCTCATAGCATTTGCGGGCTTCGTAATAACGCTCGTAAGCAAGCAGGATAAAGTCAAGCGTATCGGTCACATTTTGGAGGGCGTAGGCGTAATTTTCATAGGTCTGAACGTTATGTCTGGCGCGGTTTCCGCAATGCTCGCCAAGGACGAGATAAGCGGCGCCGTGCAGAACGTCTTTATTGCTATCGGCTACGGCAAGGAAACGCTGACCTGGGAAATTATAGTGCTCTTCATTCTGGGCGTGGTGTTGACGGCTCTCATGCAGTCGTCGGCGGCGCTCACCGCAATAGTTATTTCGCTTGCAAGCCAGAACCTTATAACCTTGCAGATGGCAATGTGCATAATTCTCGGCGCCAACGTCGGAACGTGCTTGACCTCGCTCATTTCCTCATTCGGCGCAACGGTAAACGCAAAGCGCGCGGCGGCGGTGCACCTTTTATTCAACGTCGCGGGCTGCTTAATCTTTATCTTCCCCGTCGCGTTCGCGGGTAAGTATATAGCCAAGTTTTTAAACTCGTTTATCGGCAGCACGGAATGGCAGATAGCTATCTTCCATATGTTCTTCAACATAGTCACTACGCTGCTGCTGTTGCCGTTCTTAAAATATCTCGTCAAGCTTGCGTGCATACTCGTTCCCGATAAAAAGGGCAAGCAGGAGGGCACGCAGGATATCCTCGACGAGCGTCTGTTAAAGACCCCCGCAATCGCCGTGGGGCAGGCGCGCAGGGAAATACTGCGCATGGGCAACCTTGCGTTCACTAACTACAAAAGGTCGCTGGATATGCTGCTTTCTGGCAAGATGGACGGCAAGGAACAGTTCGACGAAACCGAGCGCCAGATTAACGAAATGAACAAGCATATCACGCAGTTTCTCATAAAGCTTTCCTCTATGGAAATTTCCGAAACAGACGAAAAGAAAGTTTCGTCCTTCTATCACGTCACTTCGGATATGGAAAGAATAGGCGACTACGCCGAAAATATTACCGAGTACGCCGAAAGGCTTACCGTAACCGACGCGAAATTTTCCGAACACGCGGTAGAGGAAATCAGACAGATGGATATGCATCTGACCGAACTGTATAAAAACGTGGAGCTTGCGTTTGCCGACCACGACCTGAGATATATGTCAAAGATTGAAGAGGAAGAGGAAGCTACCGACGCAATGTGCAAGACCATGCAGCAGTCGCACATAAGACGCACGGACGAGGGCAGATGCAATCCCGAAACGGGCGCCGTGTTCTTACAGCTTGCCGTCAATATGGAGCGTATCGGTGACCATATGTTCAATATCGCAAACTCGGTTAAATCGTACGTCGGCAACTCCGCAAACAATTAAAATTTTTCGCACTAATTTTTTAAAAGGGCGCAAAAACGGTTGACAAAGATAGGGGTATCTTATAGAATAATAAAGCTTAGCGAAAGCGGTAGCTTTATCGCGGGGTAGAGCAGCCAGGTAGCTCGTCGGGCTCATAACCCGGAGGTCGCGAGGTTCGAATCCCGCCCCCGCAACCACATTTCCCGCTTTCGCTTTTGTATGGCGACGTAGCTTAGTTGGTCTATAGCGGCCGGTTCATACCCGGCAGGTCGG
>CAMWHW010000181.1 GCA_947174175.1 uncultured Clostridia bacterium
ATTCGATATATTCTGATGCAAATTTTACAGCTATGCGCGGTTGCGGTAATCACTGCAATCTGCGCGCTTATTTTAAAATCGCAAAAATCCGACCTGGTTCCGTTGTGCGTAACAGCCGGCGGCATAATTCTAATTCTGTGCGGATTTGATTATCTTTCGGAAAGTCTTTCGTTTATCAAACAGTTTTCCGAACAAACGAACATAGATAAATCGGTAATTAGAATTATTTTCAAGGTCGTGGGAGTGGGCTATCTTATCGAACTGACTGCAAGTTCGGTAAAAGATCTGGGATTCGAATCGGTTGCAGACAAGTTGGTTTTATGCGGAAAAATTGTTATATTCGTAATGTCGGTTCCAATCTTACAGTCTCTCTTCGGCGTAATCGTAAAGCTGATACAGCTAACTTAATCAGACTTGTTTTCAAGTTTATCGTAATTCTTATTATCTTCACTTTGCCGTTATTAATCAGCGGAACGGTAGTGGCTTTTGCGGACGACGGCGCGGAACTGAATGAAAATATTGCTTCGATTCTGGACAGTCTGGACCTGACTGAAATTCAGAAATATCTTGACGAATACGGTAACGATTACATATTCAGTTTCGGCGATACGGCAAAGGAGATTATTCAATACCTTTTAAACGGCAATCTGGGCATAAACTATACGGACTATATAAGCGAGCTGTTTTCCGTACTTTTCAGCAAAGTGACGTCAATGGTTCCTGCGTTTGCGCAAGTAGTTGCAATTTCGATTTTGTGCGCGGTGGCGTCCGATTCCGAGGGCGGAATAATAGGCAAAACGACGGCAAAGGTAATACGCCTTGCCTGCGTGTCGCTGATATTGCTAATATTGTCGTCAATGCTTTTCGGCATAGTTTCTTCGTCCGTTAAATGTGTGACCAACTTAAAACGGCAGGTGGAAATCATTACGCCTATTTTGGTTACGCTGTCGGTGCTTACGGGCGGAGGTGACGCAGGTGCGATATATCAACCGTCGGCATTGTTTTTAAGCGGCGGCGCCATAGAGATTGTAAGCGGTTTCATTTTTCCCGCAACGCTTGCCGTAATCGTACTGAATTTCACGTCTAAGATAAATACAGAAATTTCATTTACTGGTGTGGCGTCTCTCATTAAGTCTGTAATGAAGTGGGTAATTGGCATAACCGTAACCATTTTCGGGTTGTTCATTACGGTGCAGAGCACGGCTTCTTCGCTCTTTAACGGCATATTTTTTAAGGTTACCAAATACCTCGTCGGCAACTCCGTGCCTATCGTCGGCAATTTTTTATCCGCGGGAGTGGATATGGTCGTAATGTCGGGCACGGTGGTAAGAAGTTCCCTGGGAATAATGGGCATAGTGCTTTTGCTCGGAGAGGTGATGCAGCCGATTATACTGCTCGCTTCGTTTTCTATAATGTTGAAGATAACTGCGGCAATTGCGCAGCCGTTGGGCGAAAAAACGCTTTACTCGCTGTTTTCCGATTTTTCCAAAGACGTGGAATACCTGATTGCCGGCATACTTATGGTGGCGTTCCTGTATTTCCTAGTCGTAATGCTGATTATAAATTCTACTTACGCATTCCTATGAAAGCATATTTATTGACCGCCGTCGGCGTAATATTTCTTACGGTAATCGTCAGTTTCATAGTGCCGGAAGGCAAGCTTAAAAAGAGTGTAAATTTTGTTTTACGGCTTGTCAGCATATGCGTTTTAATTCAACCGGTAACTAGGATTTTTTCCTTTTCGCCCGAAAAGGAAAGTGCGGCGTACGACTACGCATACGTATGCCAGGTGTATTCGCAAAACCAAAGCCAACTGGTAACGCAGAAAATCAAAGACGACTTGAACGTCGACTGCGTTTGCGCCGTGGAAATTGTTTACGACGGCACTCAGATTAAGGAAAACGGGGTTACCGTAGAAGGAAATTTCGAAAATGTACAAACTATTCGGACAATTACGGAATATTTGGAGGGCTTGGGCTATATACATATAACAGTAAATGAAAAAGCTGACTGAATACTTTAAAGAACATAAAAAGATTTTGTTGATATCGGTTCTGCTGATAGTTTTGATAGCTCTTGCATTTGCGCTGTACGGAAGTAAAAACAAAGTGACTGGCACGTCGTCTGTCAACACCGAAATGTCGGCAAGCGAAATAAAGCTGACGCGCATACTTTCGGAAATAGACGGAGTGGGTAAAGCGGAGGTTATGATAAACGAAAGCGAAAAAGGCGTGGAAGGAGTTATTATCGTATGCGAAGGCGCATATAACATAATGACACGTAATGATATCCTTAACGCGGTGACGACCGCTTTGAAAGTTGAAAAAAATAATATAGCGATATACGCTATGAACAAATAAGGAGATTAAAAATGACCAAAAAGAAGAAGATTATCATCATGTCCTCACTGGTGCTCTTGCTCGCAGTAACCGCCGTACTGAACGTACTGCTTGTAAGCCGCCGAACCGAAGCTCAGGCTGACGCAATGCAGACCGCGAACTACTTCACGTCCTTCCGCGCAGAAAGAACTTCCAAGAGAAGCCAGGAAATTCTGCAGATTGACAGCATATTAGACAAGTATGAAGCCGGCAGCGAAAAGTATGAAAGCGCAACCGATATGAAGCTTAAAATCGTAGGCATCATGGAAAACGAACTCGTTATCGAAACCATGATCAAGTCTCTCGGCTTCTCCGACGCAGTCGTATCCATCGGTATGGAATCGGACAACGTTAACGTTTTCATCAACACCAACGAGCTTGACACCGCGGCGGCGCTTTCCATCTACAACCTTTTAAGAAACGAGCTGGGCGTTCCCGCAACCAACATAATAATAATGCCCGTATACACACAAATTTAATTGTAAGCAGTTGCAA
>CAMWHW010000182.1 GCA_947174175.1 uncultured Clostridia bacterium
GATACACTCTGGACGAAATCAAAAACGACGTAACGGGCAAGACCTACGCTTGTTTCGAACCTACGATTGACTACGTAGTTATTAAACTTCCCAAGTGGCCTTTCGATAAATTCTTATATGCAAAGAGAAATCTCGGCACCAGAATGAAGGCGACCGGCGAAGTTATGGCGATAGGCACTAGCTTTGAAATGGCTATAATGAAGGCGGTGCGCGGTGCGGAAATTTCTTTAAGTTCGCTCAACCTTCCCAAGCTTGCGCCGCTTTCCGACGAGGAAATAGTTTCTAAACTTCACGACTTGACGGACGAAAGACTGTTCGTCGTTTATGAAGCGATAAAGCGCGGCGTTGCAATTGAAACGATTTACGATATTACCAAAATAGACGAATGGTTCCTTTACAAAATGAAGAACCTTTCCGATGTCGAAAAGTCGATTGCGGGCAAGGCTATTACGCGTGCCCAGTATATGCAGGGCAAGAAACTCGGCTATCCCGATAAGGAGTTGGAGCGTTTAAGCGGCAACAAACTGCCCGCGCACGCGCGTTCGACTTTCAAGATGGTTGATACCTGCGGTGCTGAGTTCGCGGCGCAGACGCCTTATTTCTACTCGACGTACGACGAAAACGAGCACGACGAAGCGGCTCCGTACGTTGTAAGAAGCAGAGAAAACAAGAAGAAGAGAATTATAGTTATCGGTTCGGGTCCCATAAGAATAGGACAGGGTATCGAGTTCGATTATTCGTCCGTTCATTGCGTATGGGCGTTAAAGCGTCTCGGCTATGAAGTTATTATTATCAACAATAACCCCGAAACGGTTTCAACCGACTTCGACACTGCGGACAGACTGTATTTCGAAAGCCTTACGCCCGAAGACGTGCAGAACGTTATCGATATAGAAAAGCCTTACGGCGTCGTTATAACCTTTGGCGGTCAGACGGCTATCAAGCTTTGCGCTTATCTCGATAAAAAGGGTATACGCATACTCGGAACACCCGCGGACAGCGTTGACCTTGCCGAGGACAGAGAAAGGTTTGACGAGCTTTTGGAGCAGTTCCACATTGCCCGTCCTAAGGGTCTTACGGTTATGACCAAGGAAGAGGCGGTGCGCGCCGCCGAAATACTCGGCTACCCCGTGCTTCTGCGTCCTTCCTACGTAATCGGCGGTCAGAATATGACCATTGCGTTTACGCAGAACGATATCGAAAGATATATGGACGTCATTCTGTCGCAGAAAATAGAAAACCCCGTACTTTGCGACAAGTACCTTATGGGTACCGAGCTTGAAGTCGACGCAATTTCCGACGGTGTGGACGTTCTTATTCCCGGCATTATGCAGCATATCGAGAGGGCGGGCGTACACAGCGGCGACTCTATCGCGGTTTATCCTCCCTATAATCTCAGCGACGCTATGCTCAAAAAGATAGTGGACGTTTCGACAGACCTTGCAATATCGTTAAAGACCAAGGGTCTGATAAACATTCAGTACCTCATTTATCATAACGAATTGTACGTTATCGAGGTTAATCCCAGAGCGTCGAGAACGGTTCCCTATATTTCTAAGGTTACGGGCGTGCCCATGGTCGACCTTGCAACCAAGATAATGGTCGGCGCAAAGCTTAAAAAATTGGGCTACGGTACGGGACTTTACAAGAATTCACCCTACGTTGCGGTCAAGGTTCCCGTGTTCTCGTTCGAGAAGCTGAATGACGTTAACTCACAGCTCGGACCCGAAATGAAGTCTACCGGTGAGGTTCTGGGTATAGGCAAGACAATCGAGGAAGCACTTTTCAAAGGACTGGTTTCCGCAGGCTTCAATATGAAGCACCCTACCAAGAAGCGCCCGTCGGGAATATATTTTACGATAAACGACCAGGATAAGCTTGAAATAATAAATATCGTTAAAAAGTTTGCGGACCTCGGTTTGACGCTCTATGCGACGGCGGGTACGGCAAACGTTATAAGAAGCTTGGGACTTGACTGCACGGACGTTGCGCGCTTGTCCACAAACGACGAGATTTTTAAACTGATGGACGAAGGGAAGATTGACTATATAGTCTATACCGGCAAGACGGACATAGAGTCCATAACCAACTATATGTCGCTTCACCATCACGCGATATTGCTCGGAATTACTGTGCTGACTTCGCTTGATACGACCAACGCTCTTGCCGATGTTATTGCGGGAAGATATAATCAGTTCAACACCGAACTTGTTGATATAAATAAACTCAGAACGGAAAAATTGAAGCTTTCGTTCTGCAAGATGCAGAGTTGCGGTAACGATTATATAATTTTCAACAACATGGACGGTGCAATCACCTGTCCCGAATCGCTTGCGATAAACTTCTGCGACAGACATTACGCAATCGGTGCGGACGGCATTGTTATGATTGAAAAGTCGGAAAAGGCCGATGCAAAGGTGCGCGTATTCAACAGTGACGGCAGTGACGGCGGACTTGCCGCAAACCCCATAAGGTGCGTTGCAAAGTATCTGTTTGATAACCGTATAGTTAATTCCGACAGTATTAGTATTGAAAGTTACGGAAAAGTGAGAAAACTTTCGGTGAACAGCTTTAACGGCGTGGCAAGCTCGGTTGCAATAAATCTCGGAAAGCCTTCGTTCGAAGGTAAGCGTATTCCCTGCACGCTGGACGGCGAAATTATAAACAGAGAAGTAACGCTTGACGGTAAGACGTACAACGTAACTTGCGTTAACGTCGGCAATCCTCACTGCGTGATTTTTGCGGACAGAGTGGAAGAGATTGATTTGGACGCTATCGGTCAGTCTCTCAGCTACTCGGGCTTATTCCCCGCCGGAGTTTATCTGGAATGCGTGCGCGTGGTAAATAAAATTACGCTTAAAATGCG
>CAMWHW010000183.1 GCA_947174175.1 uncultured Clostridia bacterium
TGGTAGCGCGTATGGTTCGGGACCATAAGGTCGTGGGTTCAAATCCCGTCGCCTCGACCAAAATAGAAAGCCGAAAGCGGAAAACCGCTTTCGGCTTTTTGTAGTTTAGTTTTTAGGTTGCAAGGAAACCCGCCGCACGCAGCGAAGCAAGCAACTCGTTTAACGTCGTACCTACTTCTTCGGGCGTGGGCGTGCTCTCGACGTCGGCAACCGCCGCCGCAGGAGTAATAGTTGCCTCCGGACCAGTGGGACCGGTTGCACCAGTTGCACCCGTAGCGCCCGTCGGTCCGGTAGGACCAGTGGCACCCGCTTCGCCATCAGCGCCCGTTGCGCCAGTCGGTCCGGTAGGACCTGTAGCACCCGCTTCACCATCAGCGCCCGTTGCGCCAGTCGGGCCGGTTGGACCCGTGGCACCCACTTCACCATCAATACCGGTAGGACCGGTTACGCCGGTTGCTCCCGTAGGACCGGTAGGTCCAGTTGCGCCTACTTCGCCGTCAGCACCCGTTGCACCCGTGGGACCTGTTGCACCCGTAGGGCCGGCTATTCCCGTGGGACCAGTTACGCCCGTTGCACCAGTGGCACCGGTTGCGCCTGTGGGACCTGTTGCACCCGTAGGACCAGTGGGACCCGTTGCACCCGTAGGACCGGTCGGACCGGTTACGCCCGACGTTCCCGTGGCGTACCTTATGGTTTCAATAACCCTGCCGCCGTTGCAGCCGCAACCGCCGCCGCAACCGCAATTGCAGTTATAAAAGATTTTTAAAAGTTTATCAATCATATTTATTAAGTTTTTACCTCTCGGTTAGTTTTGTCTGAAAATATTTTTTGTTGTGGAGATAGCTGGGGTCGGTCGGCTTAGCCTTTCCCGCAATTTCGTTATAGCGTGCGGCAACCTTGTAGTTGCCCAGCTTATCGTGCAATATGCACAGCCTTATTGCGGGGATATACGACAGATAATCGATATTTACGAAGCCGCCGTTTTCGATACTTTCGGGCGACGCGAGGGCGCGTTCGTACCAGTATATGGCGGTACGAACGTCGTTTTTGCCCTCGAAATGCCGTGCAAGAATACAGCAGTCCTCGGCACGCGGAAAGGAGATAGTAAACGCGTAAACGAGGGCGCGCACGGCCTGCTTTTCTTTGCCCAGCTTGCTTAGCGCAAAATAAATAGTGCGGCATGCCTCCACCTTGTTTTCCACCCAGCCGTCGCCGGAAAGAAAGTCTTTAAGCACCGACACGCACTCGACGTACATTCCGTTGAAAAACAGTTCCCGCCCGTAATAAAACTTTTGCCGCGCGTCCAGCGGCAACCCGCGGGAAACCTTGTTCTGATAAATTAAAAGATTGCGCCGCGGCGGGTTTTTCTTGACTTTTTTGTGATAGATGGTCGCGTCCGAATATATGCGCCGTCCCGAAACGGTGACGACCTCGTGCACCTCGCCCTCCCACTTGAAATTCATGGTGCGGCGGAAAATGCGCTCGCGGTAATAGACGAAGGTCGGCTTGTCGCCGTCGAACGCCGCGGCGTACTTTAAATAGGCGGCGTCGAAATCGCCGCGGTTTTTAAGCGCGGCAATCTTGCGCACGTTTTCTTCGGTTATCACGTCGTCGGCGTCCAGCCACATAATAAGGTCGCCCGAGGCGAGTGAAAAAGAATAATTGCGCGCAGCGGAAAAGTCGTCGCACCACTCGAAGTGGGCAACCCTTTTCGTATAGGACAGGGCAATATTTACGGTGTTGTCCTTAGAGCCCGTATCCACTATTATAATCTCGTCGGCAACCGCGCGAACGCAGTCCAGACAGCGGGCGAGGGTCTGCTCCTCGTCCCTGACAATCATACAAACGCTTAAAGTCATAATCAAAAGGCGGTATTACATTATATGAAAAGCCCCGCGCACTATGTGCGCGGGGCATGATTTTTACGTTATTATCACGTTTTATCAACCGAAGAATTCGTGGTAGATTGCGGCAATGCACTTTTCGCAATCTTCGTTTCGCACGCCGACGATAATGTTCAGCTCGCTGGAACCCTGGTCAATCATTTTTGCGTTTATGTTCGCTTCCGCCATTGCTTTGAAAAGACGTGCCGAAGTACCGATTGACGACGACATTCCGTGACCAACCGTTGCGATAAGCGCCACGTTTTCCATCACCCTGATGACGTCCGGTTCGGTATCGTTCTTAATACCTTCGATAATCTGTTCGAGCTTATAGCCCTGCACTTCATCGCTGTCCAGAACGACGGACATAGTATCGATTCCCGAAGGGATATGCTCTACCGAAACGCCCTCCCTTTCCAGTACGGAAAGGACTTTGCGGACGTAACCGATTTCGGTATTCATATGGTTCTTTTCGATTAAAATTACGGTGAAATTTTTCTTGCCCGCAATGCCCGTGACGACATTGCCGTCGGGGGTATACTGCGAGATAGGAAGAATTGCCGTACCCTCGTCCTCGGGGCGGAACGTATTCTTGATTACGATTGGAATATTCGCCTTGCGCACGGGGAAAATACTTTCGGAATGGAGTACGTTCGCGCCCATATACGAAAGCTCGCGAAGCTCCTTATAGGAAAGATTTTTGATGCGCCTGGGGTTTTCGACTATGCGCGGGTCGCAGGCGAGAAAGCCCGAAACGTCCGTCCAGTTTTCGTACACGGAAGCGTTAACCGCACGCGCCACTATCGCGCCCGAAATATCCGAGCCGCCGCGGGAGAAGGTTTTAACCTTGCCGTCCGCACCCTTGCCGTAGAAGCCGGGGAATACCGCTTTTTCCGCGCCGTTGACCGCCGCGGAAATTGCGCGGTAGGTCTTTTCGCCGTCCAGCTGTCCGTCCGCTTTAAAG
>CAMWHW010000184.1 GCA_947174175.1 uncultured Clostridia bacterium
ACGTAGCTGTCTTTGCTGTTTATAAGCGCGGCAACGAGCTCGTTGGTGTTGACCTTGCTGCCTGTCATTGCGTCGAAATAGCCGCCCGTGGAAAGCACTTCTTTTATAAGTTTTTCAGTATTGTTTATAACGCCTATCGTGCAGATTGCGTAAGTGCCAACCTTGGAAACCATTAAAAGAGGCTGAGGGTCGGTATCGCTTATGCAGCCTATTGCGGCGTTACCCGTCATCTCGTTAACAACCTTTTCGAATTTTGTTCTGAAAGGTGCGTTTTCTATGTTGTGAATTTCGCGCTGCAAACCGACGGTCTTATCGTAAGCCGCCATACCTCCGCGCTTGGTGCCCAGGTGCGAATGATAGTCGGTGCCGATAAACACGTCGAAAACGGCGCTGCTCTTTTTAACCGAACCGAAAAAACCGCCCATAGACTATTACTCTCCCGTAAGGCGCTTGAACACTTCCTGATAAGCGTCCTCTACACCGCCGAGGTCGCGGCGGAATCTGTCCTTATCCAGGCTGACGTGCTTGGTCGTATCCCAGCTGTCCGCTTCCCAGAAACGGCATGTATCGGGAGAAATCTCGTCCGCAAGAACTATCTGTCCCTTAAATCTGCCGAATTCGAGCTTGAAGTCGATAAGGTCGATTTTAAGCTGTTTGAAGAACGCCTTCATAGCGTCGTTTACCGCGAACGCCATTTTGGTTATGGTATCAATCTCTTCCTTGGTTGCAAGGTTGAGCGCAAGAGCGTGGTAATTGTTGATAAGAGGATCGCCCAGGTCGTCGTTCTTATAGGAAAACTCTATCGTGGGATTTGCAAGCTTGGTGCCTTCTACGACGCCGTATTTTTTGGAGAAGCTGCCCGCCGCCACGTTTCTTATAATGACTTCCAGGGGAACTATCTGAACCTTTTTAACGACCGTGTTTCTGTCGTCTATCTGCTCTACGAAATGGGTGGGTATACCCTTCTTTTCAAGCATCTGCATCATCATATTGCTCATCTTGTTGTTGATGACGCCCTTGCCTGAAATGGTACCCTTTTTAAGCCCGTTGAACGCGGTCGCGTCGTCCTTGTACGATACGATAACGTAATCGGGGTTTTCGGTTGCAAAGACCTTTTTTGCCTTGCCTTCGTAAAGCTGCTCTTTCTTTTCCATATGTGTTTATCTCCTTAAAGATTTGTTTATAAGTTTACTTTTTAACGCAAAAACCCGCACTGTATGCGGGTACTTTACGTTCGTCAAAACTCCGCCGCTTCCTTTTGTACGGCAGCGTCGTCCGAGTTGATTTTGTCTTTCATTTTCTGCTTGTAAGCGGCAAGCTTTTCCGCGATTTCGGGATACTTGATTCCCAGAATCTGCGCCGCGAGGATACCCGCGTTTTCTCCGCCGTTCACACCCACCGTTGCAACGGGTATGCCGGAAGGCATCTGGACTATGGAAAGCAGACTGTCAAGTCCGCCCATCATATCCGTCTTTATGGGCAACCCTATAACGGGCAGCGTGGTATAAGCCGCCATAACTCCGCCAAGGTGAGCCGCCTTGCCCGCCGCGCAGATTATGACTTCGATTCCGTTTTTTGCGGCGTTCTTTGCAAAGTCGTGCGCTTCGTCGGGCGTTCTGTGCGCCGAAATGACGCGCACTTCCACTTCTATTCCGAACTCCTTCAAAGCGGCAACCGCCGACTTGACTACTGCAAGGTCGGACTTCGAACCCATAATTACAGCTACTTTTGCCATGATTATCTCCCGTATGAACTTCTATGTTTGCGGCATACTATTTTTATATGCTGCTTCTTTACATCATTTTTGCCGCCTATATAGTGGCAGTCAACGTCTATTCGGTAATTCTACTGATATCTTTGCGGAACGAATACCTGATGGACGAAAGCAAATTGAATACCGGCGACGGAAAACTGATACTTTCCGCACTGCTGGGCGGCGCAATCGGCATATACGTAACCATGTTCATAACGCGCTTTAAGCTGAAAAACATGGTGCTTATGATTTTACTGCCCGTAATTGCCGTTTTAAACGTCTGGTTTTGCGTGCTTGCGTTCCGCTCCGGATTTACGTTTATCTCCGCGTAACACAATATTTTCAAAGCACAGCCTCATTATAACACAACATATTGACAAAACAAAATGATTTAGATTAAGTTTTTTTTAAAATTGTGCACAAATTTTTAAGCTGCGCCGCAAAATTCTTTTAAGCGCGTTTGAATAAGCCCGAAAAACGTATCCACCCGTCGTGCAATCAAAGCACGGCGGGTGATTTTTTATACGATATTAAGCTTACTTTTCTTCGCTTTTCGCGCTCTTGCCTGCGGAAGCCTTGCTCTGAGCGGCAAGCAAATCTCTTATTTCGGTCAAAAGCTCGTCCGTAGTGGGCTTGGGAGGTTCTGCGGGAGCGGCAGCTTCCTGTTCTGCAACCTGCGCTTCTGCCTGAGCCTGTGCCTCTTCCTCGCTCATGCCCTGCTTTTTAAGCTTCTTGGCAACCTTTTCCTTTGCCTTCTCGCTTGCCTTGGTAGTAGCGTTTCTGAGCCCCATAAACACCTTAATAATTACGAACAGCACGAGTGCAATGAGCAGGAAGTCGATAACTTTCATAATGAAATCGCCCCAGTCTATGTAAATGGAGTTAGCCCAGTTTATAACTTTTGCGCCGTCTACCATTATTGCGTTGCCCAGTTCGTCAACTTCGTAAACGGTTTTAAGCATGGTCTTTAAACCGACGCCCGCCGCATCGCCAACCGCCCAGTCAACGAGGGGTTTGATGATGCCGTTCGTCATAGACGTTACGATTGCGCCGAACGCCGCGCCGATAATAACGGCGACAGCCATATCAAC
>CAMWHW010000185.1 GCA_947174175.1 uncultured Clostridia bacterium
ACATAAATTACATACCCTTTAAAGCTAACATTATAATATCTTCAACCGTCTTTGCGCCCTGCTGTTTAGCCCTGGACACGGCGCGTTCGGACTCCGCGCGGGTGAAGCCGAGGGATATAAGCGCGACTACCGCGTCCTCGTCTCCGCTGGCAATATGAACGATAGGCGAAGAATCCGCAGCGCTTGAGCCGCCGACGGGGGCTATTACTCTGTCGCGCAGCTCGACGATAATCTTTTCAGCCGTCTTTTTGCCCATACCCTTAACGCGGGAAAGCGCCTTGACGTCGCCAGTGGCAACCGCAAGCGCAACGTCGTTAACGCTCATCTGCGACAGCACGGAAATACCCACCTTGGGACCTACGCCAGAAACCGAAATGAGCTTTAAGAACATTGCTTTTTCCTGCATGGACGAAAAGCCGTAAAGCTGAACGCCGTTTGCTTCGGAAACCTGCAAATAGGTATAAAGCTCGCACTCAGCGCCCTCCGTCATTTTGGAAAAAGCCGCGCCCGAACAATACACTTCGTAGCCCACTCCGCCGACTACGACTATCGCGTTGTCGGTACCCATATTCAATACTTTGCCTTTTAAATAACCTATCATAACGTATCCTTTTATTTAATTCCGAACAAGTTGCCGAAACGGGAAGTGTGCGCGTGGCAGATTGCAACCGCCAGGGCGTCCGCCGCGTCGTCGGGGCGTGGCACCTGCTTTAAGCGCAGTATCGACTGCACGACGTGCATCATCTGAATTTTGTCCGCCTTGCCGTAACCCGTAAGCGCCTGCTTTATCTGGTTGGGCGTGTACTCGAAGAGTTTGCCGCAGTACTTTATTGCCGACAAAAGAATTACTCCCCTTGCGTGCGCAACCTGAATACCCGTCGTAACGTTTTTGGAAAAGAACAACTCCTCCACCGAAATTTCTTCGGGGGCGAACTTTTTATACAGCGCGTTCAAGCCGTCTTCAAGCATAGCCAGGCGGACGGGAAAGGTTTCGTCCTTGGGAGTTTTGATAACGCCGTAATCTACGGGGATACAATCTCCGTTGGGGCGCTTGTCTATAACTCCGTAACCCATAGTGCCGAAGCCGGGGTCTATTCCTAATATTATCATCTGTAAACCTTTTTGCGCTTAATTGCTTGATTAACTTTTACAATTATACTATAATAGCGGTAAATAAGTCAATTAAAGGATCGGATAATTATGAAACTTTGGGAAGGCCGCTTTGACGCGCCCACCGCTAAAAACGCCGATTTGTTCGGCGACAGTCTGCCCTTCGACAAACAGCTTTGGGCTGTGGATATTACCGCTTCGCTTGCTCACGCGGCTATGCTGGGAAGCTGCGGCGTTATCCCCATTGAGGACGCGCAGAAAATTTGCGCGGGGCTTGAAGGCATTGCCGCCGATATTGAAAGCGGCAAGCTTGAAATTGTCGGCGCGGAGGACATTCATTCCTTCGTGGAAAACGAACTGGTTACGCGCATAGGCGACGCGGGCAAGAAACTGCACACCGCACGCAGCCGCAACGATCAGGTTGCAACCGACTTCCGCCTTTACGCGCGCGGCTCCTACGACAACCTCTGCGACAGCCTTATAACTCTGGTGAACGCGCTTATAGAAAAGGCAATTCAGGGAGTGAAGCACATTATGCCCGCATATACCCATTTAAGAAAGGCTCAGCCCATTTGCGCGGGGCACTTCTTTAACGCGTATGCGGAGATGTTTATGCGCGACCTTGACAGAGTAACGGCAAGCCGCGAAAGGTCTAACGTTATGCCTTTGGGAAGCGGCGCGCTTGCGGGCACTTCCTACCCCATCGACCGCAATATAACCTGCGAAATGCTGGAATTCGACCGCCCCTGCGAAAACTCGCTTGACGGCGTTTCCGACAGAGATTTCGTTGCCGAATATCTGTTTGACGCGTCGCTTGTTATGGCGCACCTTTCCAGACTGTGCGAGGATATAATTTTATACACCACCGAGGAGTTCGGCTACTTTGAAATTTCCGACGCGTACTCGACGGGTTCATCCATAATGCCGCAGAAGAAAAACCCCGATATTGCCGAACTTATACGCGGAAAGACGGGCAGGGTTTACGGACACCTTACGGCTTTGCTGACCACCATAAAGGGTATTCCGCTTGCGTACAACAAGGACTTGCAGGAGGACAAGGAAGGCTTTTTCGACGCCGAAAAGCAGGTTATTAACTGCGTGGATATTATGGCGGAAATGCTGGGCGCAATCAGCTTTAAGGTAAAGCACATGACCGCCGCCGCGGAGGGTGAATTCTGTTGCGCAACCGACGTTGCCGACTACCTTGCAAAAAAGGGCGTACCCTTCCGTACCGCCCACTCCATTACGGGCAAAATCGTGCGCACATGCATTGAAAGCGGCAAGACGTTGCAGACAATGACCGCGGACGATTACCGCGAATTTGCGCCCGAGTTCGGCGACGATATAGTTGAAGCCGTAAAGGGCAAGGCTTGCGCCGACGCTAGAACGAGCCTGGGCGGCGGCTCTGCCGACAACGTTAAGGCGGAAATCAAGAGCCTAAAAAAGAGATTGAAGAAATTTTTATAAGGTAAAAGAAAAACGCCCCGCGGCGAACCGCCGCGGGGCTTTATTTTTTATATATCGGTTTTTCCCAGCAAATAATCGGTGGAACAATTAAGCGCTTCGGAAAGGTTAAGTATCGCCTTCGCCTTCGGCTCGTACTCTCCCACCTCCCATCGTGCAGCCATCGACTGAGTACAGCCGAACGCCTTAGAAAGTTCCGTCTGCGGCATCCCACATTCCAATCTCAATTCTTTAATTCTCTGAGCTATCACCATAAAAAA
>CAMWHW010000186.1 GCA_947174175.1 uncultured Clostridia bacterium
CACAGTGCGACGACTACTATTCCGTTTAAGCCGCTCGTTTTCTTTTTCACTTCTCTCTCCGAAATTTTGCTGCGTAAAAAATTTTTATATATTACTCAACCGCAACGCACTTTGCGAGGTTGCGGGGCATATCCACGTCCAGTCCCTTGGTTACGCTTACGTAATAACTTAAAAGCTGCAAAGGTATTACCGCAAGACTTGCCGCAAACAAGGGGTCAGTCGTCGGAACGTAAACCGCAAAATCGACGTTCTTTTCTATCGAATAATTTCCGCTTGACGTCACGCCCATTATATAGGCGCCGCGCGATTTTACCTCGACCAGATTGCTTACCGATTTTTCGACCAGCCCGGGCTGGGTAACAAGACCTATTACCAGGGTATCGTCCTCGATAAGGCTTATGGTGCCGTGTTTGAGTTCGCCCGCCGCGTACGCCTCCGAATGGATATAGCTTATCTCTTTAAGCTTTAAGCTGCCTTCCAGACTGACGGCGTAATCTATTCCCCTGCCAATAAAGAAGACGTCCTTTCTGTTGGCGATTTTTGTTGCAAACCATTTCAGGCTTTCGTCGTCGGAAAGTATCTTTTCTATTGCGGACGGAATTGCAAGCATATCCGCGATGAGCGCGGAATATCTACCGTCGTCTATTTTGCCGCGCACCTTTGCAAGCTGAACCGCAAGAACGTACGCAACTATGAGCTGTGCGCTGTACGCCTTGGTGGTTGCAACCGAAATTTCGGGACCCGCCTTGGTGTAGAGCACGGCGTCAGCCTCCCTTGCTATCGAGGAGCCGAGCACGTTGACTATGGCAAGCGTCTTTACGCCGCTCTCCTTAGCGCCGCGGAGCGCCGCAAGCGTGTCCGCAGTTTCGCCCGACTGGCTTATGACTATAAGCAAATCATTTTTATTGAGGATGGGATTTCTGTATCTGAACTCCGACGCAACGTCCACGTGAACGGGCACGCGCGCAAGCTCTTCGATGACGTACTTTGCAACTACGCCGACGTGATACGCCGAGCCGCAGGCGGCAATTTGAATATTATCAATCTTTGCAAGCTGGGCGTCGGTCAGTCCCGCTTCGCCCAAATCAAGCTTGCCGTCCTTGATAAACGAGTTTAAAGTGTTGGCTACGACGGAAGGCTGCTCGTGCATCTCCTTCATCATGAAGTGCGCGTATCCGCCCTTTTCCGCCGCTTCCACGTCCCAGTCAATGGTCTTGGTCTTCTTCTTGATGACCTTTCTGTCGACGTTATAGAAGGTCGCCTTGCCCTTTTCGAGGCGTGCAATTTCCATATTGTCGACGTAATATATGCTGCGCGTATATTTTAAAATCGCGGGAACGTCGGATGCGAGGAAGGTTTCCCCGTCGGTAACGCCGACTACCAGAGGGCTGTCCTTTCTTGCGACGTAAATTTCTTCGGGATAATCTTCGAACATTACGGCAATTGCGTACGAGCCGCGCACGCGCAGCGTAAAGCTGACCATTGCCTCGACGGGGTTGTTCCACTTCTTGTAATAATAGTCGATTATCTTGGTTGCGATTTCGGTATCCGTTTCGGAATAAAAGGTATACCCTTTGCCAAGAAGCTTTTCTTTGAGCTCGACGTAATTTTCGATAATGCCGTTATGGACGGCGACTATCGAACGGTCGGCGTTGTGGTGAGGGTGCGCGTTGGTAACCGAGGGCATACCGTGGGTTGCCCAGCGCGTGTGACCTATGCCGCAGGTGCTCTTTAAAGCCTTGCCGCCGTTAATCATATCGGAGAGCACGCGCAATCTGCCCTTGGTCTTTACGACCTCGTGCTTGCCGTCCGTACCTTTTACCGCGACGCCCGCGGAATCGTATCCGCGGTATTCGAGTTTTGAAAGCCCGTCCAGCAAAATGGGCGCAGCCTGTTTATTTCCGGTGTATCCTACTATACCGCACATATTTTATTTCTCCGAATTTAATCCTTTCTCTCGTAGCCCTTTGCTCTTATTACCGCGGCTACGCTTTCGGCAAGCTCCTTACACTCCGTCTGGGTTTCGGCTTCTACCATTACTCTGACGAGCGGTTCCGTTCCCGATTCCCTGACCAGTATTCTGCCGCGGTTGCCGAGCTTTTGCTCAACGCTCTTTACTGCCGCACGCACATCTTCGTCCGCCTGCGCCTTCACCTTGTCGTAAACCTTTACGTTTATCAGAACCTGCGGATATTCCGTAACGCCTGCGCAAAGTTCGGACAGGCTTGTCCGCTTTTCAAGCATAACCTGCGCGATTTTAAGACTTGTAAGTATACCGTCGCCCGTGTTTGCCAGATTTCCGAAAATTATATGCCCCGACTGCTCGCCGCCGAGCGTACAGCCGTTATCAGCCATATATTCACGAACGTACTTGTCACCGACTGCGGTTTTCGCATAATTTATGCCCGCTTTATCAAACGCTTTGTACAGCCCGAAATTCGACATTACGGTAGTTACCACAGTGTTGGTAACCAGCTTGCCGCACTCCTTCATATACCTGCCGCAGATATACAAAATCTTGTCGCCGTTTACGACCTCGCCGTTTTCGTCAACGCACAGACATCTGTCCGCGTCGCCGTCGTAGGCAAAGCCGACGTCCAGCCCCCTTTCATGCACGAGCTTCTGCAACCCCTTGATATGCGTGGAGCCGCAGCCCGAATTTATATTAAGTCCGTCGGGGCTATCGTTTATTACCGTAACGGACGCACCTAACTCTGTAAATACAGCCTTTGCTATTTCGTATGCCGAACCGTTTGAAAGGTCCAGCCCAACTTTCAGACCCGAAAGATTTACGCCGTTCGATTTCAGAAACTTTTTATACTCTTCTTT
>CAMWHW010000187.1 GCA_947174175.1 uncultured Clostridia bacterium
ATTATTATGTTGTTTTCATTGTTGGAAGAGGCTGCGCCCAAGAACAATTCATGGGTTTCCTACGTGCTCATCGGCGTGCTCGTAGTAATTTTAATCGTATCCATGATTTTAATGAACCGCCGTTCGAAGAAGCGCGAAGAGGAAGCAAAGAAGCTTATCGACGCGGTTAAGCCCGGCAACAAGGTCAAGACCATCGGCGGCGTATGCGGCATAGTCGTGGAAGTAGATCCCGAGGAAGATACTTTCGTTCTCGAAACGGGCAGCGAAGCAAGCGGCAAGTGCTATATGAAGTTCGTGCGCCAGGCAATTCTGGAAAGCGACGCAGTGGTCGACAAGACCGAAGCGCCCGCGGACAAGGAAGAAAAAGCGGAAGAAAGCACCGCAGAAACCGCAACCGAGGAAGTCAAGACCGAGGAAACGGCGGCAGAGGACAAGACTGCGGACAAAGAATAATTTATATCGTTCTCAAAATTAAACCCTTCGCATATCGTAGATATAGCGGAGGGTATTTTTATGCGTAAAGACGGCATTTTGCAGGTGGTAAAAGCAACGCTTGCGGCAATCGTTTTCTCACTCGTTTTCGTTATCGTTTTCACACTTATCATTCAGCTTGCTTCCGTAAGCTCGGGAGTTATCAAGCCCGTAAACCAGGTATTCAAGGTCATTGCAATAGCGGTGGGCGGACTGCTTTTTATCCGCGGAGAAAAGGGCTTTATCAAGGGCGCGATAGCGGGACTTGCTTCCGTGCTTTTATCCTATCTCTTATTTGCGGTAATCGGCGGTTCGTTTGCGGTTAAGTGGACGTTTATATTCGAAATAGTTCTGGGCGTAGCGGCGGGCGTAATTACGGGAATAATAGCCGTAAATATTAAAAAATCCTGAAAAGTACTTGATTTTTTCCGTGCGTTACATTATAATAACTCTATACTTAACGTTAAGGAGAATTTAACATGATTAAGACCATTGCAAAACCTGCGGAAAAGAAAGTGACCGCTTGCGGCGAATGCAGAAGCACCTGCCAGTCGGCTTGCAAGACCAGCTGCACCGTCGGCAATCAGAGCTGCGAGAGAATTACCAGAGAAGAAAACCCCGAAAAGAGCGCAAAGTAATTGCAATTTTAAAATAAAATCTTCAATATATAGGGCGGAAAATTCAATCCGCCCTTATAAACTTTATATATGGTACACGTTTTCAAATACAAAAGTTATAACTACATTTACGATTCGGGCAGCGGCAGTCTGCACGAGTGCGACGACAAAACTTACGCTTATCTTGCGTACAAACTGGGACAAGCAGAAAAACCCGACCTCACCGCAGACGAAATTGCCGAAATAGAGGGCGATATTGCCGCACTTAAAGAGCAGGGCTTGCTGTTTAAAGAAGAGACGGCTGCCCGCCCCGCTAAGTCAAACGAGGTCAAGGCGCTTTGCATACATATCTGCCACGACTGCAACCTTCGTTGCCGTTACTGCTTTGCGGACGAAGGCGCGTATCATTCCGAGCGCGAATTTATGAGCGAGCAGACCGCAAAGCGCGCCATTGATTTTCTTATAGAAAACAGCGGCAACCGCAAGGTTCTGGAAGTCGATTTCTTCGGCGGCGAACCGCTTATGTGCCTGCAAACCATTAAAAACGTGGTATACTACGCCAAGGAAAAGGCGGCTGCTGTCGGCAAAAAATTTCTGTTCACAACCACGACCAACGCGCTGCTTTTAAACGACGACGCCATTAAATTTTTCAACGAGGAAATGGAAAACGTCGTTCTTTCGCTGGACGGCAGAAAGGAAGTGCACGACGCCATAAGAAAGACGGTGAACGGTAAGGGCAGCTTCGACCTCGTAATAGACAATATCAAAAAGTTCGTCAAGTCGCGCGGCGACAAGCACTATTACGTGCGCGGCACCTATACGGCTAAAAATCTCGACTTTTCCAGGGACGTTTTGTTCCTTGCGGACAATGGTTTCGACAGCATTTCGATGGAGCCCGTCGTCACGGATATAGACGACCTTGCGATAAAGGAAGAGCACCTTTCGACCATTTTGAAGGAGTACGAAAATCTGTGCGACGAATATCTTGCGCGGTACGAAAGGGGCGAAGGCTTTAATTTCTTCCACTTCAACGTCGATCTGGAAGGCGGTCCGTGCCTTTCCAAGCGCGTTTCGGCGTGCGGCGCTGGCAACGAATATTTCTCGGTTGCGCCCAACGGCGATATATATCCCTGCCACCAGTTCGTCGGCGATGAAAAGCTTAAAATGGGCAGCGTTTTCGACGGAGCAATCGACGGCAATATCCGCTCGGTTTTTGCCGAAAACTGTCTGTTCACGCGCGAAAAGTGCGATAAGTGTTTTGCAAAATACATTTGCAGCGGCGGTTGCAGCGCCAACAACTATCATTTCGAGGGCGATATGAACAAGCCATACGGCGTCACCTGCGAGATGATGAAAAAGCGCATAGAGTGCGGTATGCACGTGCTTGCAAGCAAAAAACAGCATAAAAAAGTATAATTTGGTCGAATAATATTTTAAAATTGTTTTCAGTCGGCGTAAAATTATTGACGGCTTAAAAATAATTTTATATAATATAGAAGTTAAAATTCAGGTTTTGCACCGTCCGCCTTAAATTGCGCGGACGTTAAACAGGAGTAGAGATGAGCAAAGTCAAATCAGCGATAATAACAACGCTTTTCGTGATAGCAATCGTGGTTTTAGCGCTGTTTCCAACGGTATCATGGCCCGTGGTCGGAAGCGACGGCGCGGAAACATTGCCTTCATTCGTCAGCAGTATTCATCTTGGCGGCGATTTTAGCGGTAACGCATATGTTATGC
>CAMWHW010000188.1 GCA_947174175.1 uncultured Clostridia bacterium
GCCCTGGAAGGCACCCGATAAGTCGACGTACGTGACCATTCATTTTGAAAAGGGTGTTCCTACGGCGGTTGATGGCAAAAAGATGGGGGCTGTCGAACTTATAGAAACACTCAACAAGATTGGCGGCGTAAACGGCGTTGGACTTATCGATATGGTCGAGAACAGACTTGTCGGCATGAAATCGCGCGGTGTGTACGAAACCCCCGGCGGTACGATTTTATATGCGGCGCATGAAATGCTTGAATCTATCTGCCTTGATAAGGCTACGCAGCACTACAAGCAGATAATCGGTATCAAATACGGCGAAATGGTTTATGACGGTCAGTGGTTTACTCCGCTACGTGAAGCTTTGGACGCGTTCGTAGCCAAGACGCAGGAAACCGTTACGGGTGACGTAAAGCTCAGAATTTACAAGGGCAATATCATAAATGCGGGAATTACTTCGCCTCATTCGCTGTATAGCGAAGATATTGCAACCTTCGGCGAAGACGATTGCTACGACCAGCTTGATTCGCAGGGCTTTATAAACCTGTTTGGTTTACCCATAAAAGTTAAAGCGTTACTCGAACAGAAGAAACTTAAATAATGATAAAAGTTTTTATTGACGGTAAAGAAGGCACTACGGGTCTGCAAATTTACGACAGGCTCGGTAAGCGCGACGATATTCAGTTGATTACGCTCCCCGAGGAGTTAAGGAAAAATATCGAAGCCAGAAGAGAGTGCCTTAACAGTGCCGACGTCTGCTTTTTATGCTTGCCTGACGCGGCGGCAATAGAAGCGGCGCAACTAGTTACCAATCCGAAAACTAAAATTATAGACGCGTCGACCGCGCACCGAACAAACCCCGACTGGGTTTACGGACTTCCCGAACTTTCCGATAAGAGGAGAGAGGAGATTGCAAACTCGAACAGGGTTGCAAATCCGGGCTGCTATGCAACGGGCTTTATTACTTTGGTTGAACCGCTTGTTAAGGCGGGGCTCGTGTCGAGTGATTATCCGTTCGTAGTGCACGCTGTTTCGGGATATTCCGGTGCAGGCAAAAAAGCTATTGTTCAGTACGAAAGTGCGGACAGAGACCGTGAATTGTCGTCACCCCGCGAATATGCTTTAACGCTTTCGCATAAGCACATACCCGAAATGGTAAGGGAGTGCGGGCTGACGCAAAAGCCGATATTCAATCCTTACATTTGTGATTACTATTGCGGGATGAGTGTATCTGTTCCTCTGTTTACGCGTTTAATGAGTAAAAAGTATACGATGAGTGACGTTAGAGAGTATTTTGCGGAGTACTATGTCAGACAGAATTTTATAAATATTGTCAATGGTGACGATATTCCTCAGTTTTTGGCGGCAAATAATTTGTCCGGAACTAACTTGCTGAATATTTACGTGACGGGTAACGATGAGCAGATTTTGCTTGCAAGCGTATTTGATAATCTTGGAAAAGGCGCGTCAGGTGCGGCAGTGCAGAATATGAATATAATGTTCGGGCTTGACGAGCGCGTTTCACTCGTTTAGTTTGAAAAAGATTTGATTATGGTAATTGAAGAAATACAAGGCGGTGTATGTGCGCCGAAAGGTTTTAAAGCCAACGGCATACACTGCGGAATAAGAAAAAATAAGGCTAAGAGAGATTTTGCTTTAATAGTAAGTGAGGTGCGTGCTGCCGCAGCGGGCGTTTATACCAGCAATCTCGTTAAGGGTGCGCCCGTTGTCGTCACAAAGAAAAATCTTGGTGACGGTTACGCTCAGGCTATAATCTGCAATAGCGGAAACGCCAATACGTGTAACGCCAACGGAATAGAGATAGCCGAAGGTATGTGCGCTCTAGTAGAAAATGCTGGCGGCATTTCCGCGAAGGACGTTGTCGTTGCTTCGACGGGCGTTATCGGGCAACAGCTTGATTTGACGCCTATGCGTGACCATATGCAGGAGCTTTGGTCGGGCTTGGGTGATAACAGCAACCTGGCGGCGGAAGCGATTATGACGACCGATACCGTAAGAAAATCGGTTGCCGTAAGCTTTGAACTCTGTGGAAAGGTTTGCAAAATCGGTGCGATTGCCAAGGGCGTGGGTATGGTTTGTCCCAATATGGCGACCAATCTCATATTTTTGACTTCCGACGTAGCTATTTCGAGCGAAATGTTGCAAAAAGCACTTTCGGAAGACGTAAAGACTTCGTTCAATATGGTCAGTGTTGACGGCGACCAGTCGACCAACGACACATGTTGCATAATGGCAAACGGTCTTGCGGGCAACGATATTATCAAAGAAAATGGTGCAGATTTCATAACTTTCTGCAAAGCTTTGAATTATTGTACTGTAAAGCTTTCGCGTATGCTTGCAAAGGATGGCGAGGGTGCGACTAAGCTTATTGAATGCAGCGTTATCGGTGCCGACGGAGAATGCACGGCAAAAGCGATTGCAAAGTCTGTTATAAAGTCTTCGCTCGTAAAAGCGGCAATGTTCGGAGCCGACGCCAACTGGGGCAGGGTGCTCTGCGCTATCGGCTATGCGGGCGTAAATGTGGACGTGAACGCTATCGACGTTTCGTTCAGCTCTGAAAAGGGTGATTTACCCGTCTGCAAGAACGGTTACGGCATAGATTTTTCCGAGGAAAAGGCAAAAGAGATACTTTCCGAGGATGAAGTTATCATAAATATAAACCTCAACAGCGGTTCTTCAAAGGCTACCGCGTGGGGTTGCGATTTAACTTACGATTACGTAAAGATTAATGGCGATTACAGGACTTAAAATGGATAAGCAGGAACAAGCCGAGTTTTTAATAGAGGCAATGCCCTATATTAAAA
>CAMWHW010000189.1 GCA_947174175.1 uncultured Clostridia bacterium
TTAAAACGACCGTGCCTGTCGGCACGGTCCATAGCTTTTCTCGTTTACTTTATTTCGATAACATTTTCTTCACCGTTTAGAAATTCGGGAAGCTCGTACCCGTCCTGAGTGGCTGCGGGTTTCTTTTCTTCCTGCGCATTTTCGGCGGTATTTTCAGACGGCTGTTGCACGTCTTCACCGTTGTATTCGTCCTTGCGGTACAGATAATTGCCGCCTTCCTCTTCACGCAAAATAGTGTCGTTAAGCTCGGCAATCTGCGCCATAAGCTGGTCGTAGTCGGGCAATTCGTCAATGGAATTAAGCTTGAAGCGCTTTAAGAAGTTGTCCGTGGTCATATACAGAATGGGCTTACCCACTGTATCTTTTTTGCCGCACGGCTCAATCATTCCCAGTTCCAACAGCGTATGAATTGCGTAATCGCAGTTTACCTGCCTTATTTCCTCCAATTCGCCCTTGGTGACCGGTTGCTTGTATGCGAGTATCGCCGCACACTCTAAAATGGTCTTGGTAAATTCCTTTTCTTTTATCGGCGTGAGAACGTCGGAAATCTGCTGTTTATAGTCGGGGTTGGTAGCAAACTGAATTTTACCGTTAAAAGTAAGCAAATGTATTCCGCACTCGCCGCCGTATTTTTCCTTCAATTCGGCGATGCCTGCGTTGACTTCCTTCAACGAACAGTTCAGTTTTTCCACTATGTACTTTACGGGTACCGCTTCACCCGAAGCAAAAACTATTCCCTCAATTATATTCGTCAAATTGCTCATTGGTAACGTCCTTTAAATCCGCGTCGGGATTACGTTTGATTTTTATATTACTGAAAGTTTCCGCCTGTTCAACCATGAGAAATTGGAATTTAAGCATTTCCAGCAGAGCCTGGAAAGTGGTTATAACTTCGTTTCTGGTGTAGCTGATGAACAGTTCCTCGAAATCGAATTCCTCTTTTTCGATAAGCTTTTCCTTAATTCTGACGACTCTGTCCTGAACGGTATATTCGTCCTTCGGAATTTCCTTTACGTTGTCTTTCTCGCGCTGCATGCTCTCGTTTCTGAGAAGCAGATTTGCAAACGCTTTCAGAAGTGCGTCCACGTTAAAGTCTTTATATACGACTTTGACTTTGCTTATTTCTTTGTCGGGTTCCTTGTAATAATAGCCTATCGTTTCAAGGTCTTTAAGTTTGGGCGTCTGTTCCTTAATAAGCTCGAATTCACGCTGTTTAAGCTGTTCGATTAGCTCCTGCTGTTCCTCGTCGGCTCCGCCTATCTCCTCACCGTCTATTTCAACGGGCGGAACGAGCGATTTGGACTTTATATAAATAATCTGCGCCGCCATTGCCAGATACTCGCTTTCCTTATCGACGTCGCGGCTGGGCTGCGTTTTCATATAATCGATATAGTCCAAAAACTGTTCGGTAACTTTTGAAACGAAGATATCCTCTATATTGATTTTGTTAATATTAATTAAATGCAACAGTAAATCGAGGGGACCTTCAAAGTCATCCAGGACGGTGTCGTAGTCCACTACCGATTCAAAGTTTTCGTATTTCGGGTCTAAACTCATATACTAAAATCCACCATCAATTACTCATGCCGAAAGAATTATTTATTCAAGCTTTCGGGAATAACGTCATTTCTTATCAGATCTTCATAGGTCTGCTTTTTGATAATGACTTCCGATTTGCCATCTTTGACAAGAACCGCCTGCGGAATAAAATTTCTGTTATAATTACTTGCCATAGAATAATGATAAGCACCCGTCGACAAAACCGCCAAAATATCACCGCTCTCGATTTCGGGCAAGGGAATATCTACTCCTATCAAATCGCCGCTTTCGCAGCATTTTCCGGCAATACTGACCTTTTGCACGTTCAACGCGTTCACGTCGGAAGCTTTAACCGCAGTGTATTTGGACTGGTAAAGCGCGTATCTGGGGTTTTCAAACATGCCCCCGTCTATCGCAACGTACTTTCTAACGCCTGGAATTTCCTTGATAGAACCGACGGTGTAAAGCGTCACTCCTGCTTCGCCGACGATAGACCTGCCGGGTTCAATAAGCAGATAAGGCAACTTCAAACCGTATTCTTCCGACTTCATTTTTACGGTATCGATAAGCGCTTTCAGATAATTTGCGTAGTCAGCCTCTTTAAGTTTGGGGTCCTCGTCCGTATAATAAATACCGAAGCCGCCGCCGATATTCAGAACCGACGCTTCGAATTTCGTTTCACCTTTTACCGCAGAAATGAACGCAAGCATTTTTTCAGCGGCAAGCACGAACGACTGCTTTTCGAAAATCTGAGACCCGATATGACAGTGATATCCCTTCAAATCGAGGTTATCGAGGGAAAGAACGTGTTTCGTATATTCGAGCGCCGTGCCGTCCGCAGCCGAAAAACCGAACTTGGAATCCGTTCTTGCCGTCTGTACGAATGCGTGTGTGTGCGCCTCGATACCGGGATTAATTCTTATCAAAACGTTCTGTTTAACGCCATGTTCTTTTGCGATTTTATTCAGAATATCCGCTTCGCGGTATGAATCAATCACTATTCCGCCTACGCCAGCGTTTACCGCCTCGCAAAGTTCGGCGTAAGTCTTATTGTTGCCGTGAACGTATATATTTTTTGCGTTGAAACCTGCTTTAATCGCCGTATAAAGTTCTCCGCCCGAAACGGCGTCACACCCTATTCCTTCCTCCTTGGCAATGCAGTACATTGCAAGACAGGAAAAAGCTTTGGACGCATAAAGAACCTTGCCGTTGCCGTTATACTCTTTGTCGATAGTGCGTTTGAATACGCGCATCATGGAACGGATATACGC
>CAMWHW010000190.1 GCA_947174175.1 uncultured Clostridia bacterium
AACGTAGTCGGTTTTCTTCTTTAAAGTCGTCTGCGAAAATCTTCTGTCGGAGAAAATTTTCGGCCCTTGCCTTACCATGCCCAGCACGCCGTTGTTCATAAGCAGAATGACCATGGGCACGCCCTCGGTGACGGCGGTGGACAGCTCGTTTAAATTCATATTGAAACAGCCGTCGCCCGTGACCAGCACGCAGGGCTTGCCCGAACCGAACGCCGCGCCTATCGCCGCGCCCATTCCGTAGCCCATCGTGCCCAGTCCGCCGCTCGAACAGAATCTTCTGGGCGATTCCAGAGGGTACGCCTGCGCCGTCCACATCTGGTGCTGTCCAACGTCGGTGATAAGGGGAGAGTTTGCAGGCGCAAGCTTTGCCGCGGTGCGCAGTATCTCGTACGCCCTGCAATTGCCCCCGTCGGTCGGTTGGGCGGCACATATTGCGCTTTCAAGCCACTTTTCGTCCTTGTTTTCAACCAGGGGGAGAAGGGCTTTCGCACACGCCGAAACGTCGGCAAGTACGCTCAGCGTAACCGAAACGTTCTTGTTGAATTCGGCGTTATCTATATCCACGTGCACGACTTTTTTGCCGTTTGCAAACAGGTCGCGGTTGAGCGCAACCCTGTCCGAAAAACGCGTGCCGAACGCTACTATGCAGTCGCTTTCTATAAGCGCTTTCGCAGCCGCAACCGTGCCGTGCATACCCAGCATACCGAGGTTGTATTTTTCACCGTCGGGAATAACGCCCTTGCCCATAAGGGTATAGGTTACGGGCGCGTTAAGCTTTTTTGCAAGCGCGGTAAGGTGGGGAGTCGCGTCGCTTGCCGCCGCGCCGCCGCCTATCATCAACAGCGGCTTTTTGCTTTGGTTGATAATGTCCGCCGCTTCTTCGATTTTGCTATGCGGCGTTTCGTAAGGCTTCAAAGGCAGGGGCTTTGCGGGTTCGTAGTCGTAAAGTGCCGTCTGCACGTTCTTCAAAATATCGATGAGAACGGGACCCTTGCGCCCGGAATTTGCAATGTAAAAAGCGCGCCTTATAACGTCCGCAAGCTCGCTGACGTCCTTGACGATAAAGTTATGTTTGGTTATGGGTAGCGTTATGCCCGCAATATCAACTTCCTGAAAGGAATCTCTGCCCAGGTTGTTCAGCGCGACGTTGCCCGTGACCGCAACCATGGGTATGCTGTCCATATACGCCGTGGCGATTCCCGTAACCAGATTGGTTGCGCCGGGACCGCTCGTCGCAAAGCAAACGCCCACTTTGCCCGTCACTCTTGCATAGCCGTCGGCGGCATGCGCAGCACCCTGCTCGTGCGCGGTCAGGATATGGTTTATCTTGCCGTTCCTGTAAAGCGCGTCGTAAATGTCTAAAACCGAGCCGCCGGGGTAGCCGAAAATGGTGTCCACGCCCTGTTCCACAAGGCAGTTTATAAGTATGTCCGCTCCACTTATTTTCATATGATTTTCTCCGAATTGTTACCTTATATTTTACTATATATCTATGCGTTTGTCAACACGAAAGGCTGGTTATTTATGCATAAAAAGCGAATAAAAGCGTAATTTTGCGCATAAATAAACAAAATTCGACGCGCGAAAAAATTTTTATATCTGTCTTGACAAATGATATAACGCATAATATAATAGTGTTATGTATATGCGTACGCGTTCTGCGTGCGCGCACGGTTCGTGCCGTAAACCGATAAGGAGGGGTGGATAAGTGAAAGCGTTGAAAGTTTCCAAAAGACTTTTGAAAGCTATAATCGCGCTTGCCGCAAGCATTATTTTGTGCGGCGGCGTCTGCCTTGCCTGGTTTGCGATAAACGACGAGGTCGGCGCGGACGGTACCATTCCGTCGATAAGGGATATAAATATCAAAGATTTCGTAATCAAGGCGTACGAACTTAATACTCCCAGCTACGAAGGCGGCGTAACCACCTATTCGGTGGGAGACGAAGTTGCGGGGCCTGACGTTGAAATGTCCGCATACGGCGAATTTGCGGGCGGGGCAACGGCGCTGCTGCTTGAATTTTCCTATACCTTTAACGAGGACCTGGGGAAAGACTACGCCATTTACGCGTATTGCGAAGATACGTACGGAGAGATTACCAGCAAGACGGAAGATAGCGGACTTGTGCTCGACTGCGCGCTGTCTTCCGTAATAAGCTTTTACGAGATTGCGGGAACCCAGCCCGCCTCCAAACCTTCAACCGTTACGGTGGACGCCGAAAAGAAGGGTAAGGACGTTGACGACACCGACGGCAGCATCATAACCATACAGGAAGGTATAAAGGATACGGGCGCCGACGGTACCAAGACGATAAAATTCTATTGCATAATAGATTACGCGGAAAACAAAATTTATTCGCAATATTACAAAGCGCTGACCATAGAGGGCACGACGCTTTCCACGCCGATGGATTTTGAGAACGATATAAGCTTTTATATTCAGGAAGTCTGATTTTTAACGCTTCGGGGGAAAAGAAGTGAAAGCAAAAGCAAAAATTTATAAAACTATATGTTTAATAGTTGCTTTGGCGGTCGCCGTATTTACGGTAGGCTGTGCTTTCGCGTGGCTTATCGACCGCAGAAATTCCCCGTTTAAAATAAGCGGCGCTTCGGCGGGCGCGTATTTCGACAGCACCAGCGGCGACGGCAAGGCGCCCGGTCCCGGTCACGCTTTCATAATTGCAAACTCCACGCATATGCGTAACCTTGCGGTTTTGCAGAATACCGGCAGGTTCCGCGGCGAAAAGTATTTCTTCGAAATCAAGGAAAGCGTTGACGAAATAGATATGAGCGGTCTGTGGC
>CAMWHW010000191.1 GCA_947174175.1 uncultured Clostridia bacterium
GGTAGTATCCTGGTACGATAACGAAAACTCTTATACGTCCCAGATGGTAAGAACCATTAAGTACTTCGCAGAATTGAAGTAATTTAAAAATCAATAATTCGGCGGCTTCCGTATTTGCGGAAGCCGCTTTTTTTTGACGCTTACAAAAAATTAACGATTATGTTGACAATGCACGGATAATGTCTTATAATGTCAGTTAATGACAAATAAATCTTATTCGGGAGAATAAAAATGGAAGGATCAAGCGTTCAGTACAAAGAATTACTTATTTTAAACAACAGACTTCTGATGCTGGAAAATCTGGTTATCGAATACAAAAACGACGTTAAGGCGTTAAAGATTTGCTCTAACCTGGTTAAAAAGGAAGCAAAGGCGGTAAAGAACTCCAAGATTCCCGTAACCGATGGCGATTTGAATTCGGTTCAGGGAAGATACGCCGACTTCGTTGCGGTAATATCCGAACTTATCAAAGCCAAGAAGGTAGAGGCGCTCAACAAGGCTGTTGCCGACCTCATCGACGTTAAGTCAATGACCGAAGAGGAAATTAAGACTCTCGAAGAAAAGCTCAACCCTGCACCCGCCGTTGAAGATAAGCCCAAGCTTTCCGAAACCATTGGCGCGGCGGCTCAGAAGCTTGCAAAGAAAATCGAAGCGGGTGCGCAGAAGCTTGGCTCAGGCGCGCAGAAGCTCGGCGCTTCGCTCAGCGAAGCGGTCAACGAACAGGTTGACGAAATAAAAAAAGCGTTCGCCGGAGACGAAAAGTAAAAATAGGGATAGCGTTCTCCGGCGGCATAAGCAATTGCGCCTATCAGGTCGGATTTACGAAAGCTCTGTTAAACTACGTTTCCCGTGACGAAATAAAGCTGTTGTCCGCCTCGTCGGGCGGCATATTTACGGCTTACGCTCTTTCGGCAAACAAACTCGATTATATAGAACAGTTATACGAAAACGTCGACATTTCCAAAAAGACGGAGCTGTTCTATCAGGTATTCGCAAAGGGGTTGCTTGCCGACTATATAAACGCCGTTTCAAGCGGCAGCGACAACCTTGAAATACCCACGTGTTTCACGGTCTGTTATATTCCGCTCTATTCAGTCAGATATTACTGGATAAAAGGCGGTTACAGCAGGATATGGGAGCGTTATTTAAAAGCTGCCGTAAATTATCCCTTTTTAAAATTTTTGCCGTCGTTTATAGACGGCAGATTTGCAATCGACGGAGGTGCTGCGGACAATATTCCGCTGTATCCGCTTTTAAAGAAGTCGCGCCCTTTGCCTGCGGAAGAGGAGCTGGACGTGATATTCGTGCTCCATTTCGACGCCCGTTACGATTACAGAAAGGACTTTAAGACGGATATTCCGATAGTCGATCTGGACTTATCGATTTGCAACGGCTTTTCCAAGGCGCATTACGATTATTCCAAAAATACGATATCGCAGCGCATTGAGATGTCATATCAGTACGGGGAGAAGATAGCTTCGCGCTTCTTTTCCGAAGACCACACCAAAGAGGAATTTCAGAAAATCGCGAACGATATTTTCGTTGAGGAGCATACGCTCCGTCAGCAGAATTTCTCGCTTGACCGCCTGGTTTCATTTCTGAACGTTGCAGGCAGAACGCTCCGCAACGATACGCGTTGTGTGAAAAAGCTGTATTAAAATACCCTACCGCAAAACGGCGGCGGGGTTTTTCTTTGCAAAAAATTGCTTTCAACGCTTGACAAACGCCTATGCGGAATATAAAATAGTAATTGTTATATAACATTTGTTATTTAATAAAAGGAGAGGTTATGCCGCCCAAAGTCAAATTTTCCAAAGAGCAGATAGTTTCCGCCGCCCTGGATATCGTGCGGGAGCAGGGAATAACGGCGCTGACGGCGCGGGCAGTTGCCGATAAACTTAATTGTTCGGTTGCACCAGTATTTTCCGTATTCGAAAATATGGACGAATTGCGTGAAGAGGTTATACGGCAGGCAAAATCAATCTACGACGGCTATATCGAGGAGGGCTTGAAGCAGGTATTGCCGTTTAAAGGTGTGGGCTTAAAGTATATCGAATTTGCCAAAAGAGAGCCGAATTTGTTCCGCGTGCTTTTTATGTCCGATTATTCATTCGGACTGGACAAATTTATGTTGCTGGATAAAAACAACGCGGCAATCGTAAATGCGCTAATGAACTCGTGGTCGGTAGATAGAAAAACGGCGGTCGGGTTGCATCAGGACATAATGATTTATACTCACGGTATTGCTGTCATGTGCGCTACCAAATCGTGCAATTTTTCGGACGAAGAGATAAGCGAGCGGCTGACGTTTGCATTTATGAGTATGTTAAAGCAAGTCAAAGAGGTTAAAAATGATAAGAATTGAAAACGTTAAAAAGTCGTACGGCACTGCGGATAACAGGCAGCAGATATTAAAGGGAATTGACCTGACGGTAAGCGACGGCGAATTCGTCGTTATTCTGGGCGCGTCGGGTTCGGGCAAGTCTACGCTTATGAACGTCGTCAGCGGTTTGGAGCGTCCCGACGAGGGAAAGATTTATTACGACGACAGAGATATAACCGCGCTCAACGACAAGCAGTTAACTCTGTTCAGACGCGGCGAAGTGGGGTTCGTATTTCAACAGTATTATCTTTTGCCAGATATGACGGTGGATAAAAACGTTCGTATGGGCGCCGACCTTGCAAAAAATAAGGACTACCGCAAAATTATCGAGGCGATAGGGTTAAAAGATAAGCTGCAAAAATATCCGCGCCAGCTTTCGGGCGGAGAACAGCAACG
>CAMWHW010000192.1 GCA_947174175.1 uncultured Clostridia bacterium
ATAAACTACAAAGATATTCTGGAAACCTGCCAGCTGCTCTTTTCAGTAAGGCTGTGCCGCACGCCTATAACCGCAACGCCCAAGCGCGAATGTCTTAACTATCATATAGGAAAGTGCTGTGCGCCGTGCGCGCATAAAATCAGTAGGGAAGAGTATGCGGAAAAGGTCAAACTTGCGCTCAATTTTCTGGACGGCAACTATGCAAAGGCGGGTGAAATACTCACGCAGAAAATGCTTGCCGCCGCCGAAAACGAGGCGTTTGAACTCGCCCTGGACTACAAGACCAAAATTTCTATGCTTTCCAAACTGGAAGCAAAGCGTATAACTTCCATAAACAAGGCGCTTGACGCGGATATTATAGCGTACGCAACCAATGGACTTTATTCGGCTGTAAACCTGCTTATAACGCGCAAGGGCATTATGCAGGGCGGAACTTCTTTCGCTCTGGACGAGGCGCACACCTCCGAAGCCGACGCGCTCACTTCGTTTATAACGCAGTACTATACGAACCACGAACCGCCTGCGGAAATTATAGCGGAGGTATATTGCGAAAAGGAATTTCTGGAAAATTTCTTTAAGTATAAGCTGGGCAAACCCGTTACTGTTACTTTGGATATGCAGGGTATAAAGGCGCGCCTTCTGGACATGGCAAAGGCGAACGTCCGCGATTACCTGGATAAGTCGGTGGACAGAATAAAGCACAAGGACGATATGACCATAAACGCCTGCGAACGTCTGCGTGAACAGCTTAGCCTTTCGCGCTATCCGCGCAGAATGGAGTGTTACGATATTTCCAACGTTTCGGGAGTCGATAAGGTTGCCTCTATGGTCGTGTTTATCGACGGCGAGGCGGACAAGACTTCCTACCGCCGTTTCAAAATCAGAACGGTGGAGGGTGCGGACGACTTTGCGTCGCTTAAAGAGGTGCTTTTGCGCCGCCTTTCAAAACTGGGAACTGACGAAGAGGAGCGCTTCCCCAAACCCGACCTCGTCGTGATCGACGGCGGCAAGGGACAGCTTTCCGCAGTAAAACAAATTTTCGACGAGTTGGGCGTTGAGGATATCGACCTCATTTCCATAGCCAAGCAGGAGGAGGAAATTTTCACTCTCTCCTCGCCCGAAAGCGTGCGCATACCGCGCAGCGATTATTCGCTGAGAATGGTGCAGAGAATCCGTGACGAGGCGCACCGTTTCGCCGTAACCTACTTCCGAAACCTGCACTCCAAGAGCAGTCTTTCGAGTATTCTTGACGGTATCGAGGGAGTGGGCAAGCGCAAGCGGATAGCGCTTATGGACAAATTTTCGAATATAGAAAAAATTATGAATGCGACCGAGGAACAGCTTGCCGAAGTTGAGGGAATCGGTCCCGCGCTCGCAAAGAAAATAAAGACCTATTTTAACGAAAACTTATGAAGAAATTAAACTGCAAACTCATCGTATCGGACTTTGACGGCACGCTTGCCAACTCGCGCAACGAGGTGCCCGACGAGGTCATAAAGGCAATAAATTCGTATATTTCCGACGGCGGAATTTTCGCGGTCTGCACGGGGCGCATATTGCCCTCTATTCTGCCGCGCGTTCGCGCGCTCGGCTTAAAGGGGTTGGTTATAGCCTGCCAGGGTTCGGCTATCGCCGATATTCAGACGGGCAAATTACTGCGCGACGTCTGCTTTACCAACGCGCAGACGGCTGAAATCTGCGCCGCTTTGGAAGAGCTGGAAAGTAACGTTCAGGTCTATAACAACGACGGTTTTTACAGCAATCTGCCCGAGGGTGAAAAGCATCTTGATTTATACGAAAGCATAGTAGGAGTGCAGGCGCGGCACGTTAATAAACCGCTTTCCGAGTTCGTTGCCGGCTGTTCCGAAAGGTTCAACAAGGTCGCGGCGCTGTGCCGTGCCGAGGACCAGGAGCAGCTTTATTCGGAGCTTTTAAAGCGCTTCGGCAATAAATACGACGTCACTTGCAGCGCCAAAGTGCTGGTTGAAATTTCTCCTTACGGTGAAACCAAGGGCAGGGCGTTGGAATTTCTGGCACAGCATTACGGCGTAAAAATAAGCGAAACGTGCGCCGTGGGAGATAACCTTAACGACCTGTCTATGATAGAAACTGCGGGGTACGGCGTTGCAGTCGGCAACGCGGCAAAAGGGCTATTAGAAAGAGCAAAATTCGTCACAATAACCAACGACGAGGGCGCCCTCGCAAGGGTTATAAGCGACTTCGGGTATATTCAAAATGACTGAAATTCTTGCGCCTGCGGGCGACGAAAAGAGCGCGTACGCCGCAATTAACGCGGGTGCTGACGCAATATATCTTGGGTTGTCGGCGTTCTCTGCAAGAAGCAGTGCGGCGAATTTCGGACTCGACGCACTTGAAAAACTTATTGCGCACGCCCACGCGCTCGGCGTGAAAATTTACGTCGCAATGAACACGCTCGTCAAGGATAGCGAACTTTCCGAGTTCGTAAAAACGGCGGTAGAGGTGCACAATATCGGTGCGGACGCTATAATAATTCAGGACTTATATTTAGGCGCTTATCTAAAAAATACCTATCCGCAGATGTGTCTGCACCTTTCCACACAAGCGGGAATATGCAACGCTTACGGCGCGCAGTACGCTAAGGAACTTGGCTTTTCGCGCGTCATTCTTGCAAGGGAAACCAAGCTTGCGGACGTTAAGAAAATTGCCAAAATAATTGAAACGGAAGTGTTCGTGCAAGGCGCGCTCTGCACCTGCTTTTCGGGGCAGTGCTATCTGTCCTCGTT
>CAMWHW010000193.1 GCA_947174175.1 uncultured Clostridia bacterium
GATTGTAGGATTGGTTATAGTATCCCCAAAGCTCGACGGGATTTATTAAAATTTCGAACTTAACGCCCTGTTCCTTCGCGTGCTCGTCCTCTTCCGCTCTGGGGTGAATCTCTTCCATAGAACGGCGATAAACAATATAAACGTTATCCGCGCCAAGTCTTAAAGCCGTGCGCGCCGCGTCCATTGCAACGTTGCCGCCGCCCACGACAGCCACGTTTTTGCCGTGCAGAATGGGCGTTTGGCTGTCCTCTTTATACGCTTTCATAAGATTGCTGCGGGTTAAAAATTCGTTTGCCGAATACACGCCCTTTAAGCTTTCGCCGGGGATACCCATAAATCTGGGCAAGCCCGCGCCGCTGCCTACGAAAACCGCCTCGTAACCCTCTTCGAAAAGCTCGTCAATGGTTATGGTCTTGCCGACGACGACGTTGGTTTCGACGTCCACGCCGTATTTTTTAAGCGTTTCCACTTCCTTCTGCACGATTGATTTGGGCAGACGGAATTCGGGGATACCGTAGACGAGCACGCCGCCCGCGAGGTGAAGCGCTTCGAAAACGGTGACCTTATAACCCTTTTTGGCAAGGTCGCCAGCGCAGGTCAGTCCCGAAGGTCCCGAACCTACAACCGCAACTCTATGACCGTTGGACTCAGGCACGGTGATTTCGCCCTTATAATTTTCATTATGCCAGTCCGCAACAAACCTTTCGAGTCTGCCTATGCCGACGGGCTCAAACTTGATGCCGAGAGTGCACTTGCTTTCGCACTGGCTCTCCTGCGGGCATACTCTGCCGCACACCGCGGGCAGGGACGAACTCTGCGAAATTACCGCGTATGCGCCCTCGAAATCGCCTTCCTTAATCTTGGTTATAAAAGAGGGAATTTCCACGTTGACGGGACAGCCCGAAACGCAGGGTCTGTTTTTGCAGTTTAAGCATCTGTTTGCCTCCGCTACGGCAATTTCGGGAGTATAGCCGAGCGCGACCTCCTTAAAATTGCGGGCGCGCACCTTCGCGTCCTGTACGGGCATCTGATTCTTCTTAGGTTGAATAGCCATTTACTTGACCTCCTTGGTGAAGAGATTGCAGCACGCCTCTCTTTCGCGGCGTTCGAAATCGGCGTACGCGGAAGCGCGCGACATAGCCTCGTCAAAGTCCACTTCGAAACCGTTGAAGTCGGGACCGTCCACGCAGGCGAACTTGGTCTGACCGCCCACCGTTAAGCGGCAGCCGCCGCACATTCCCGTACCGTCTATCATAATGGGGTTCATTGAAACGGTCGTGGGAATATTATAAGGCTTTGTGGTTGCAACGACGAATTTCATCATGATAAGCGGACCTATCGTAATGACCTCGTCGAACTGCTCGCCCGCCTCTATTTCTTCCTTTAAAGGCACGGTTACCACGCCCTGTCTGCCGTAGCTTCCGTCGTCGGTCATTATGGTGAGCTTATCAGAACAAGCTCTAAACTCGTCCTCTAAAATGAGCAAGTCCTTGTTGCGGAAGCCGATTATGGAATGGACCTCGCAACCCAGTTCCTTGAAGCGCTGGGCAACGGGCAACGCAATTGCGCAGCCCACGCCGCCGCCGACTATGCACACCTTTTTGACGCCGTCGGTCTTAGTGGCACAGCCCAAAGGCCCTACGAAATCGCAGATATATTCGCCCTCGTTCTTTGCGTTGAGGCGCATCGTGGTGCCGCCCACTATCTGGAATATAATTTTAACCGTTCCCTTTTCCCTGTCGTAGCCCGCAACGGTCAATGGTATTCTTTCGCCGTCCTCGTCCACTCTTAAAATGATGAACTGACCCGCCTGCGCTTTTTTTGCGACCATGGGCGCGTAGATATCCATCATTGTTACCGTAGGATTTAAAACGCGTTTTTTAACGATTTTATACATGTTTATACACTCCTTATGTATATTATATCATTTTGCCTTGCCGTTGTAAAGAAAAAAAGCGCGTTCGTAAAACGCACTTTTATCCAAATATTAGATCGCCGTTTCAGAGTAATTCAAACAAAATAAGTTAATTGAGAGCAAAACAGAAAATTGTCGGTCGATTATCGTTTGTTAAAACACAGCAATAAGCATATCCGTTTATAACCTGTAAAAATGACCGGTACGGATATTCTGACGGTATTTTGTGCTCGTCTAAAATCTCTCCCGAAAAGGGGTTAATAACAATTATTGAATTTTTTCCGTAAGCAACGATATTTTCTTTGTGCCAATTAAACCCTTTATAGTTATAAAACCCTGAAAAATGAGTTTTAGTTTCACTCAGAATTTTGCCCGTTTGAATATCCAAACAATATAATCGACTCCCCATTCCGTCCGTACCGAAAATTATGCAGCCGTTTTTTTCTATAATATCCGTATATAAATATGCCCAATGCTTAAACTGCCAAATTTTTTTGCCGTTTTCCAGGCATTCGATTATTTGTCCGCCGACTGACTTTGATTTGATAATTTTATTATCAAAAACAAATTGTCGATTATCATAACGCTGTTGTTCAGGCAAATCAAAGATTTTCATTTTTTGCGGAACGTCCGAAGCAACAACGCCATTGCTCTTATCAAGTTCAATGTAATGAATTTGCACCTTACCGCAGTTTACGGACGATAATGATGGAATGAGAATTTTATCTCCGATATCAATAATGTCATTTAACTTATTAAGTCTTTCGTCGAGCAAGGCAAAAGTCGGTTTAATCGTCCATAATAATTCCATAAATATATTTTAGCAAAAATACTGTCTTAAAT
>CAMWHW010000194.1 GCA_947174175.1 uncultured Clostridia bacterium
GACTATATACAGTCCCCTGCCGCTCTCCGCAAGCACTTCGGGAAGGTCCGGCACGGTTATTTCACCCGCAGGCGACGAGGCGCATACGGTTATGGTTATTTCGCCATCCGAAAGTATTCCCGAAAACAGTGCGGAACAGCCGCAATGTCTTAAAACGTTGGTTATCAGCTCGCAGGAAACCAGACGGCTGTCAAACACCGCGTCGGCGTCCACTCCGCTCCCTTCCAGATATTTGATAAAGCGGAACAGTTCGGCGTTCATCTCGCTGATATCGTCGATTTCGAAAGTAATCACTTTGACAACGCCTCCCTCAGTTTTTCTATTATTCTGTGCTCCGCGCGCGAAACGAACATCTGGCTTACACCAAGTATTTTGCCCGCTTCCGCCTGCGATTTGCCTTGTATGTAACGCAAAGCCACGACCTGCCTCTCTATCGGGCTGAGCTTTGCAATTTCGGTCTTTAACGATTCGTTGTCTTCAAAGCTTTCGAAAGAGTTGCGCCCGTCCGCAATAACTTCGTAAAGCGGAACGTCGCTGTCCTCCCCTTTTACCGTCGTATCCAGGCTGACGGGAGCGCGGCACTCCATTGCTTCAAGAATTGTTTCCTCACTCTCCCCAAGTTGTTCGGAGAGCTGCTTGACGGTAGGCTTTACGCCGTTCGCCTTATAAAAATCGTTTACCGCCGATTTAACCTTTGCGCTGAGCGCGTACAGCTTTCGGGGCACGCGCACGGAACGGGAATAGTCGCGGAAATAGTTGCGTATAATGCCCGTAATCGTGGGCGTTACGTACGTCGTGAACATATAGCCGAGGTCGGGGTCGAATTTCTCCACACCCGAAATAAGGGCCTCGGAAGCAATCTGCAACAAATCGTCGTAGTCCACTCCGCGCCCCGCAAATTTTTTGGCCAGTATCTGCGCCACGTACATATAGTTTTCAATAAGCTCGTTCCTTATCGCCTTATCGCCCGTCTTACGGTACTCACGGAAGAGCTCGTTTGCTCTTTCGTTGGTCATAAAGTCAATACAAGTCCCGATATAACGCCGCCGCTTTCTTCCAGCGTGCAGGAGTAAACCAGCGCGGAAATGAGTGCAAGCGAAAATTCGTTATCGCTGCTCTTGGGCGAACCGCCCTCTCCCCTTACGATTGCGTGCACGCCGTCTGTACAGTTGAGCGTTATCTTTGCGCTTTTAAAGCCGCACGCCTTTAATATAAGACAGCTTTCCGTAACGCAGACCTTCATATCCTCCGCGCCGTCCACGTCGGTATCCGCCGCCGCGCACACCGCGCCGACCGCAAGGCGGAGCGCCGTCATATATTCGCTGTCGGCAAGATTAAATTCAACCTTAAAGTCCTTCATCAGTCAAACTCCATAATTCTGTCCAGAGCGCAGATTTCGAAAAGCTTTTTAATTCTGGGACGCATATTTTTAAGTATCAGTCTGTTGCCGTCCGCTTTCAGATTTTTAAAAATCTTTACGAACGTGCCCAGCGTGGTGCTGTCTATAAATTCCAGCCCCGCGCAGTCGAATACCACGTCCTTTTTGTCGTTTTGGTACATTGCGGCGACCTCCGCATATAAATCTTCGCTGGTCGCGCTGTCAATTTCTCCGGTCAGCGCCACCACCAGTTTGTCGTCCGCCGAAACCAATCTTACCTGCTGCATAGCTTTATTCTCCTGCTATCGTATACTTAATTTATAAACCGAATTTTGAAAAGTCAAACCCGTATACAGTATTTTAAGTTACCGCGCGCGTTTTGTCAATAGCGTTTGCAACAAATGATAAATGCAAGATTATGCACAAATTTGAAAAAATATTCATTCACTGCAAAGCAAGTTGACAGAGCGCCGCAACTAATGATATAATGAATAAAATTATTGATTGGTGATTACTTTGGATTTTAACGAGATAAACCTTATAGTAAAATATTCGCATACCATTTCGCGGCTTGCAAACCAGCTTAAAGAGACGGACGACATTCCCCTTGAACTGTACGAAAAGTACGACGTTAAGCGGGGCTTACGCGACAAGAACGGCAAGGGCGTGCTGTGCGGACTGACCGAAATAAGCGAAGTTACCAGCTGGGAAGAAAAGGACGGCGTGAGAACGCCCATTCCCGGCATACTGCGCTACCGCGGTTACAACGTAAAAGACCTGATTTCAAACTGCGTAAGGGAAAACCGCTTCGGTTTCGAGGAGACGGTCTACCTTCTGCTGTTCGGCAAACTCCCCACGGCGGCGGAGCTGGAATATTTCAGGCAGATGCTTTCCGATTTCAGGGTGCTGCCCCGCAACTTCGTGCGCGACGTCATTATGAAATCGCCCAGCAAGGATATGATGAACATGCTTTCCAGGTGTGTTCTCAATCTTTACAGCTACGACCCCGACCCCGACAACGTTATGGTAAGCAACGTTTTAAGGCAGAGTTTACAGCTCATTGCCGAATTCCCCATGATTGCGGCGTATTCGCACAGGGTCTATAAGTACTACAACACCAACGACGGTTCCATGTATATACATAAGCCCATTGCCGAATACTCCACAGCGCAGAACATTCTGCACATACTGCGAATAGACAACGCGTTCACCGATTTGGAGGCAAAGGTTTTAGATATCTGCCTTATTCTGCACGCGGACCACGGCGACGGCAACGCTTCGACGATCACCAACAACCTTACTAAGTCCACGGGCAACGACCACTACTCCTCGTTTGC
>CAMWHW010000195.1 GCA_947174175.1 uncultured Clostridia bacterium
AACGTCCAAAACGCCTACTTACAAGAAGTTGAAGGAAGGCGGCAACAAGGATAATCCTTCCGACTGGGAGACCGTTTCCGAAATCAAGGGCGCGGGCGAATACGTAGTTGAAATCGACTTCGAGTACGACGGCGACAACTTTGAAGAAATCAAGCCCGTCAGCACGGTGGTAAGCATTGCCAAGGCGGACGTGGATATGGACGGCGCAACCGTTAAGCCCACGGGTGCAAACAGCGGCTTGAAGCCCTCGGCAAACGGCGGATATACCGGCACCTACGTGCCTGACGGCGATTACGGCATTGATATCGACCCCGCAGACGTGCCCGACGGCGCAAAGGCTAAGGCGCCCGCTTACAAGAAGTTGAAGGAAGGCGGCAACAAGGATAATCCCGCCGACTGGCTGCCCGTCGACAAGATTGACGGCGCGGGCGAATATAAGGTCGTGGTTGAGTTTGAGCCGACGGACGGCGCAAACTATAACGAAATCGAGCCCATAGAAGTGGTGCTTACATTAAGCGACAAGGCGGTCGTGTCCATTACGGCAACCTCCGAACAGAACGTATTTACCACCGCAAACACGCTTGAAGAATTGAAAGCAAAGCTGACCGCGACGGTCGCTTACGACAACGGCGATACGGAAAGCGTTGCGGTTGAAAATCTGGAAATCATTTGCGAGGGCGTGAGCGAGAACGGCAACTTCAAGTTCGGCTTGCAGAGCGTTTCCGTAAAGTTTACCGACGAGTTCGGCAATACGGTTTCGACTATCGTTAATATCACGGTCAACAAGGTCAAGGTTGAGCTGCCCACGTTCAAGGGCGGTATCAGCTACACGGGCGCAAGCATTGCTCCCAAGGCGGAAAACTTCAATGGCTTCGACGCCGCGTTGATGTCCTTCGTTGCGGATAAATCTCTTTCGGGTCTTTCCGTAGGTTCCTATAAGGCGGTGTTCGCGCTGAACGACCCCGAAAACTACGAGTGGGCAACTACCACAACCTTGAAGAAAACCGTGTTTGGTGCGGTAATATACGACGGCGAAATTACTCTGCTTGCAAGCGAAGCGGCGGTTGACTGGAACATTTCCAAGGCGGTGCTTACCGCAACCAAGACGGACGGCGGACTGCCCGTATTCGCAAGCGAAAGCTTTGTCGGCGCAATGAACGAGGTCGTTGCTATCAGGTATTACAAGGACGAGGCGTGCACCGAGGAGGTGGCGGCAGACCAGCTTGCAAAGGAAACTCAGTACTTCGTTAAGGCGGAATTGCTGGATACCGAAAACTTCGAGCTTGATTCGAGTGCGGCGGCGTATACCTTGAAATCGTTCAGCTATACTACGCCCGCAAAGGAACTTACGACTCTTGATAAAATCGTCAACTTCCTTAAAGTCAACTGGCTGTGGCTGGTTATCGCGGTCGTGGCGCTTATACTCCTTATAGTAATAATCGCGTGTGCGGTGCGCGCAGCCAAGAGAAAGCGCGAGCGCGAGGAACAGCGCAGGCTTGAGGAGAAGGAAGAGAAGAAGCGCGAGCAGGAGGAGCGCAGAGAGCGTGAGGACGAGCGCCGCCGTGAGGAGCGCGAAGAGCGCATGGCGCGTATGTCCCAGCAGCAGTCTATGCCTCCCATGATGATGCCGCAAATGATGCCCCAGATGATGGGTCAGATGCAGATGCCGCAGATGATGCAGCAGCCTCAGCCTCAATCTCAGCCCCAGCCTCAGTATGCTGCGCCTCAGACACAGCCCGCGGCTGCGGCGGACAGCGCTCAGCTTGCACGTATCGAAGCGGAAATTGCGCACGTTATGTCGCGCATCGACGACAAAATCGACAAGCTTAAGAGCGATATGAAAATCGAGAAGCTGGAAAGTGCGATGGCTAACGGCGAGGTTGCAACTCTGCGCAACGACATGAACGCAATGCGTAACGATATGACTTACGCCAAGCGTGAGGAGCAGGTCGTTCAGGGCGGCATATCCCTTGACAAACTTACCGAACTTATCAGAACGGAGGTAAGGAACGCAATGGCGGACGAAAAGGCTGCGGCTCAACCCGCGCCCGCAGCGCCCGAAAGCGCGGCGCCCGCAGCTACGCAGGTTCCTCCCGACGCGGTTATGACCACGGTGACTACCACAAAGATAGACACCACCAAAAAGTCCGCGCAACCCGCGCAGAACGCGCAGGCGGCGGCTCCCGTAAGGACGGTAGTGCGCAACGTTGTGGCTCCCATGCCCGTTGACGACGGTCGTGTGTTCGACGTGGGTGGCTTTTACAAGCCCGCCGACCCGATAACCGATATGGGTTTCATCGACGACGAAAATAAGGACTAAGCAGTAATAAAACAAAAGCCCCGCGGCTGTTGCCGCGGGGCTTTTAACTTAATCTAAATCTTGTGTATTTAATGGGCTGTTTTTTATGTGGAATTGATTGTTTTAACAGTACTTGTTTTTTGATAATTATAAAAAAATATTTTAAATATGACAATATATGTCAACTTATTAGTGATATATTTATTAAGAAAAAATAATATATATTGGAGAAAAATATGAAAGTAACAATTAATTCTATTGCAAACGAGATTCCACACAAAGTTGAATTGGTATGCAAATTATTGGAAGAAAGGATAGTAATAATCTTAGGGCAGCATAGAATAAAAAAAGTTAATGAAATGATTTTTTGCGATTCAACATATGATTTTAAAATTGAAAAATCAAAAGAAGAT
>CAMWHW010000196.1 GCA_947174175.1 uncultured Clostridia bacterium
AACATCCTGGGCACGGGCACTGCGGCAAGCGCGCAAAAGACGGGCGCAAACGGCGTACAGGAGAGCACGAGCGGCGACAAACTGTTCCTTCTTGATTATTACGATATAAATAATTCGGACTACGGCTTCGGCGACGACGGTTTGACTTACGCAAAGAAAATCGATTCAACCTGGACGGAATCGTCAGGTTACTACCCGAGCTATTACACGGGGTCGGGCAGTGGCTTCAACAATATCATCTCGGAATATCTGAAATTCTCAGGCGAAGCGGCGGACTATTATTGGCTTCGTCCGGCGGGGCGCCGTACTATTGATGTTTCAAGTGCGCTCGTTGTCAATTCATCGGGTTACTTAAATATCAGTGGTGTTTCTAATTTGTGCGGGGTGCGTCCGGCTTTTAATTTCAATCCGTCAAGCGTAATTTATGCAACGGCGGCAAACTTAACGTCAGTCAATGCAACATTAACTTCGGTAAATACCGCGGCAGCCACGTCGGACGGAAAACCTGCATATAAGGTATACGTAAAGGGCACAAGCTACGATACAAGCACCAATTCGGCAAAGTCGTATATGGCGGTGGATGACCGCACTATATCTATTGCATACAATAACCCCGCAATTCAGGCAAGCGGCAAGCTGGTATTGCTTTTAAGCAATGCGGACGGTTCGGTTGCATATCAGGCGGAACAGAGCGTGAACGGAGTTGTATCCGAACTCAATACGGCTACTTTCACGTTGCCTGCGGGCGTTACGTACAGCGATTATACGGCAACGCTGTTATATACGTCGGCAAACGGCGGCGCTTCCTCCGAAACGGTATATTGTGCGTATACGTTGAATAGCGGCGGGGTAGATATTCCGTCCGTATTCAATACCGAATACAAGAACTCAAACCAATGGATAGGCAGTCTTGACAGCGCGAAAAGACCGAGCTGGTATAACGAAAAAATTCACGGAAACGAGGCGTTCGTTAATGTCAAATCTATTAAGTATACGGATAATATCGGTGTGCAGACCGACGTGGACGTGTCCACCGCAAATATATCTTTGATTGAAGCGGGAACTTACAAGGTTACGCTTGCGCTTGCGGAAGGCTTAAAGTGGAGCACTGGCGACAGCGCCGACAAGACTTTTAATATAGTCATAGCCAAGGCGCAGCCTAATGTGGAAGTGCAGACGACGGGAACGTTGCCTACATACGCGCCCGATACTCTCGAAGAAATCGGAATAGAGCTGAAACCGGGAGGAACGGCGGGCACCGTTGCGTGGAAAGTGGACCAATTGCCGACGGCAGGCACAAACGTACCGTACACTTGGGTATTTACTCCCGACGTACCGAATAATTACGAAGGAAAAGAGGATACGTTGCCGCTCACGTTTATGGCGCGCGAAATAGACAAGGTTGAAGCGGTGTTTACGCCGAAGGACGATATTTTTACCAATACGACCGAAGCGACCTTGCGCAATTGCACGGTAGTAACTATAACGTACAAGGGCACGCCCGTAAAGACGGAAACAACGACCAACTACGAGTTTTTAATAGACAACGACGGCGTTGACGAGCTTGTAGAGGGTGACAATTACTTTAAAGTAAGGGTGACCGACGAAGCCGCGGGCGGCAAGAAAGTAAGCTCCGCGCTTGTAAAAATCGAGGGCGTTAAAAAGCTTGGATACAGCACGATTGATAGTCTTGCGTTCAACGGAAAAACTTTTACGTATCCCGTAACGGCGGATGATATAATAGCCGCAATCAGGAGCGCGACGCTCGTCCGCAATGACGGGCACAGTGAAGACGTGACGAACGCGGAAGAAATTAAAAAAGTTATAGTTCTGACTGATGACTGTGATTTGAACGCGGGTACAAGTAAGAGCTTTAAATTTAAAATATCCGGTGCGGAAGAAGAAAAAACGTACGGTGGTTTTACTATAAACCAGGGTACGCTTACGCCCACAGTTACGTTTGACGGTTTGACGGTGACCTATGACGGAAGCGACAAAAAGATATTGGCGACCGTAAGCGGCTTGCCCGAAGGCGTGACTTTAACGCCCGCATATACCGTAACGGGCAGTGCAACCGAGTACGTTGCGGACGGCTATACCAACGCGGGAACTTACAATTATTCGGTAAGCTTTACGCACGATAACCAGAACTACGAACAGTATAATACGCCGTCGACGGCAACCTTGACGATAAAGCAAGCCAAGATTACGGGTATCGTTTTCGCAGGTGACAGCAAGCCCGAAATTACGGGACAAACTTACACGCTTACGGCAACGGGCGTGCCCGAGTGGGTAACCGTTACGTACAGCGTGGAAGGACAGGAAGGCACAAGCTTTGGTGCGGCAGGTACTTACAAATTTACAGCAACCTTCACGCACGGCGACGGCAACTACGAACAGCTTAGCCCTATGACGGCTACGCTTACTATATCGGACAAACCTCCCGTTGAAGGTGCGGACGATATAGTAGTAGAGCCTACCATAACCGCGACTTACACGGGCTCACCCGTGGACTATGCGGCAAAGAACGTGCCGAGCGGCGTGGAAGTTACTTACGAAATTTTAAAGGACGGTCAGCCTTTCGAGGGTACGGAAATTATCGACGCGGGTACTTACACGATTACCGTTAAGTTCGATACGGGTGCGGCTTACGCGCCAATTGCAAACAAGCCCTGCGTAGTTACGGTTGGACGGGCGGACTATCCCGACG
>CAMWHW010000197.1 GCA_947174175.1 uncultured Clostridia bacterium
ATTAAGGACACGGCGTTCACCCTTAACATAACGGTGGCGCAGAACGGCAAGGTGTTCGGCTCGGTAACCGCGCAGGATATTTCCTACAGCTTAAAGGAGGGCGGATACGATATCGACAAGAAGAAAATCGTGCTTGCAAACCCCATTAAGCTGGTGGGTGACTACGACGTCACCTTGAAGCTTGCCGAGGGCGTAAGCGCCAAAATAAGCGTGAAGGTGCGCGGCGAGGAATAAAACTTAAAATTAAAAGCGGCGGCTTGAAATCAAGCCGCCGCTTATTTTTCGTTTTATCGTGATAAGTCTGTTTTACTTGCAGGCAATTAAAGGACATGCCCCAAGGTGGCTCACCTTCCGCGGAAACCGCCGCCTCCGTGACCGCCGCCGGAGAAGCCGCCGAAGCTTCCGCCTCCGTGACCGCCGCCCGAAAAACTTCCCGACGAGGGGGACGAGGGACGGGAAACGAAGCTGCTGACCATATTCAGATTCGCCCTGCGGATAACCGAGTTAAACACAACTATACTGAACATATCGTTTGAATAGCTGTTCGTCGTCCAGGTGGGAGGGGGAACGGTAAGCGCCGCAAACTTATCTTCCCATATATCGGAAACGCCGAGCACTATCGCGTAGGGCAGAACCTGGTAATAGTATTCGGGGTTGCCCTCCAACAGCGCTTCCAGCTTATCCTTTTCCGCATACTTTATAAAGTCGCGGAAGCCCACGATATGGTTGAGCTTTTCGGTGTACGCTTCGGTACGGCTGATGATGGTAGTCGAAAGAATTACTATCGTAAAGCCGATTGCGCACAGTATCAGTTTTGGTACGATTTCGATAACGTACGAGGGAATGAACAGCACGTATACCGCGGTGAACGCCAGCGACAGAAGTACTACGCCCGCGTACATAAGTATTATTTTTTTCTTCTTGTATTTAAGCGTGTTGTACTTTACCGACTGCGCCAGCGCAAAGACTATGAACGCGGGGATAATCATGAACAGCGGCACTATGCTGAACAGTTTGAACGAAATGGTGGTCATTGCAAGAATGATGGGGGCAAGGCACATCATCAGTCCGCCGACGAGTGCGAACAGCACCGCAACGCCCATACTCTTGCCGTCGTAAAGCTTGCTGTTTTCCGCGTTGACCTCCTTGGTCACCGCCTCGACTACGGGGTAGAAGGACTGCGAAAGCTCGTTTATCTTCACTATATCGCCGCTCTTGAAAAGCCCTTCGTACATAATGTGCTGGTGCTTGGGCGCGCTCTCGGGCAGGTGCTGCATAATTCTTATAAGTTCGATATCGTTTTCGTCGTGCAAATCGATTTTAAGATAGCCCTTGTTCGCCCAGTAGAAAATCAGCGAGGTCACGTCACTCTGGTCCACGCGGTTGTCAATCAGCTTGCCCATAACCAGGGGTCCCATTCCCGCGGGCGCCTGGGTGTCGGAAACGGGCGATAAGCCGTCCTTGTTGAACGCAAGGAATTTAACGGCAAACAACAGCCCGAGTATCACGCACCCCGCTATAATGACGTAGTAAGGGGTCATATCCGCCTTGGTGGAAAGCACGCCGTCGTTGAATATCATTTCCACGGTGACGCCCTCGTAGGAAGGCAGATAGTCGTAGTGAATGGAAATTACGCCGTTCTTGGGCGTTACGGAAACTCCGTCGCCCTCGCCGCTTTTATTGGTATAGCGCTTGGCGTAGTCCAGTCCGTCGGGAAGCTTTATGCTGACGTTGACGTCGTTTATTTCGCCCTCCGAACCGAAGCCCACGGCGTTAAGCCATATTGCGTTTTTGCCGCGCGGCTTGGTTATGGCGTATTCGTATTTAATACGGTAGTAGTGCGTTTCGTCCGTCTTGTTGGAATAGTCGCCCATATCGACGGTGATAAGCCCTGCGTATTCGCGCTTTACCTTGTAGTCAAGGTATTGTTCCACGCCGAATTCGTCCAGCTCGTAAGCCTTGATATTTCTCACTCTGTCGCCCGCGTTCACGGGTATGTCGTGCATAATGCCCGTGCTGTCGTAGCCGAGGTAGTGCACGCCCAGGTCAAGCGTCACGTCCATAGTGCGGTCGGCGCGTATATCGTAGTTGACGTTGAACGAGGTGAACTCGAAGTCGTAAGCGCCCGCGGCGTAAACCTTTTGCGCGCCGTTTGCACTCAGCGCAATGCCCGTTGCTGCGGTCAGCACGAGTATCAGCGCGGCTATAATAAGCGGCAGTTTTTTAATTGCTTTCATCATATTTTCTCACTTACATAAAAGGGCGGCAGTAAATTCGTTGCCGCCCGCATATTCACGCTTTATTAAAATTTGATATTGATATTTTTTCTCTCTTCGTCGCTGTCTAGCTGGAAGTAGCTCATCTTTTCGATGCGCATGGACCTTGCGGCAATGGACTTGGGGAAAATATCCTTTTCGGTGTTCAGCCTCTTTACCATTGCGTTGTAGTACTTTCTCTGTTCGGCAAGCTGGCTTTCGATGGTTTTAAGCTGCGCGGACAAATCGAGGAAGGACGCGTTGGCTTTAAGGTCGGGGTATTGCTCCGCAACCACGTTAATGCTTCTTATAGCGCGGGTAACCGAAGCGTCCGCCGCGATTTTTTCGTCGGGAGTGGAGGCGCTCATTGCCTGGTTGCGCGCCTTAACGATATTTTCCAGCGTTTCGCTTTCGTGCTTGACGTAGCCCTTTACCG
>CAMWHW010000198.1 GCA_947174175.1 uncultured Clostridia bacterium
AGGCGGAGGACGGCGACAAGGGCGCAAAGCGCGTTTTGAAGCTTGCCGACAATTACGACAGACTGCTGACCACCATTTTAATAGGCAACAACGTCGTAAATATACTTGCATCTTCGCTGTTCACGTTGCTTTTAATTGCGCTCATACCCCAGAACGAGGGGCTTGCAACCACGCTTTCCACCGTAATTCTGACGGTCGTAGTGCTCATTTTCGGCGAGATAACGCCCAAGGTGCTTGCAAAGGAATTCCCCGAAGGGTTTGCAAGGTTCGCGGCGCCCACCATAAATCTGCTTGCGTGGATTCTCTTTCCGTTCACCTTCCTTTTCGGACTGTGGAAAAAGCTGCTTCTGAAAATATTCAAGCACAAAGAGGACAACGCAATAACCGACGACGAGCTGAAAATTATGGTTGAGGAAGCCGAGCAGGAGGGCGGCATAAACGCCCAGGAAAGCGACCTCATAAGAAGCGCAATCGAGTTTAACGACCTGGAAGCCAAGGACATTTTGGTGCCGCGCGTGGACGTCGTATCCATAGACTGCGAAACCGACCTTGACGAAGTTGATAAAATCTTTATGGAAACGCGCTATTCGCGTCTGCCCGTGTATAAAGATTCCATTGACAATATCATAGGTATTCTGCACGAAAAGGACTTTATCAAGCACCGCAATGACGAGGGCTTTTCGCTTGAAAAGGCGGTAAAGCCGACAATATTCGTCGTATCCACAACCAAGATAAGCGCCGTTTTGCAACAGCTGCAAAAGAGCAAATCGCATATGGCGGTCGTGTCGGGCGAGTTCGGCGATACCGTGGGTATCGTGACCATGGAAGATATTCTGGAAGAGCTTGTCGGCGAAATCTGGGACGAGCACGACGAGGTGCTTTCGGACATAACCAAGGTAAGCGACACCGAGTATAACGTGCTGGGCAGTACGACGGTAAACGATATGTGCGATTACTTCGGGCTGGGCGATATCGAAAGCGACAGCGCGACGGTTGGCGGCTGGGTGATTGATATGCTGGGCAAGGTGCCCAACGTCGGCGACGAGCTTACGTACCGCAACCTGCAAATCACCGTATCCAAAGCCGAGTTCAGAAGAATAACCCAGTTAAAGGTTATAATTCTGTCCGCGGAAGAGGAGAGCGAAGAAGAATAATTTTCGTGAGTAATGCGAAAATAAATAATACGAAAAAGTTTTTTAGGAGATACATTATTATGGCTAAAATAACCAAGGACACTTTGATTGCGGACTGCCTTAAAATCAATCCCAACAGCGCGGAAATTTTGCAGGCCGTAGGCATGCACTGCATCGGTTGCGCAATGGCGCACGGCGAAACCATCGAGGAGGCGGTTTACGTTCACGGTAACGACCTCGATAAGCTTCTTGCAAAGCTCAACGAAGGTATTGCGGACTAATTAAATACGCTTTAAAAAGGCGGCTCAAATGAGCCGCCTTTTTTATTTCTCCTTGCAGGGTTTACCAGTGGTGGAAAAATTTTTGCATTGTGTTTTTTTACAATTTATTGTATAATTTAACCGTAAATTCAAGGAGGAATATATGAATTTAAAATCGAGATTAACCGTGCTTGCGTTGACTTCCGCGTTCGTGCTTTCGGGCTGGCTTCTGCCCGCCTGTTCAAGCCGCAAGGACCGGCTTGACGCGCCGGACCAAATAACGGGACAGACCGTAGACGACGATAACCGTCAGGAACAAAACAACGGAGAGGAAAACAACGGCTCGGGAACTGGAAGCGAAAATAACGAAAATAATAACGGAAACAACGGGGAGAGCGGACAGCCGCAGGGCAACGGAAACGGCAACGAAACGTTTGTAAACCCTCAACCCAAGGAGGAAAAGGCGGAATACATACTCGTAAACACCGCGGGCGTAAATTTGCGCTCGGGGGCGGGCACGGGCTATTCCGCGCTGGGCACTGCCGAAAAGGGAACGCTTTACGCGCTTGTCGGGCGCAGCGGCAACTGGTATAAGACCTATTACAAAAACAAAACCGCGTATATAAGCGCGGGATATTGCACGGTGGTGCAGATGGACAAGAGCGCAAACGCGCAGATCGAAAAGGTGATAGAGGAGGGCTATAAGTGCCTGGGCGTGCCCTACGTTTACGGTGCAACGCGCTATCACGACGGCAAGGGCAACAAGCTTAAAGGCTTTACGACTTCGGCGTTCGACTGCTCGTCGCTGATGCAATATATATTCAAGGTGGGCGCAAACGTCAACTTGCAGGTAAATACGCGCACGCAGGTATATCAGGGCACTACGGTCAAAAAGAGCGCGCTTAAACGCGGCGATTTAATATTCTTTACCAATGCGTCCAGAAAGAACAACACGGGCGTGGAAAGGATAGGGCACGTGGCTATGTACTTAGGCGACAATTATATTCTGCACACCGCTTCGGACTATGCGAAAATAGAGCAGATATCTACTACGCGTTGGAGCTATTATATCCAAGCGCAAAGAATGATTTAAAAACTTAATAAAAAGGAAGAGGGCGCGAATTTGAAAAAATTCGCGCCCTCCGCGGTTTTCCCCGCTAAGGAATTAAATTACAGGTCGTCAACGTCCTGAACGGGCTTTTCGTAATTTTCTTCACAAGTGCCCGTATAGCTCCCGAACGGGTCGTCAAAGCTGAAAAAGCAATTATTTGCAGTTTTTCGTGCTTTTGGAAGAG
>CAMWHW010000199.1 GCA_947174175.1 uncultured Clostridia bacterium
ACGTAAACGCCATTGCAAAAGCTGTCAAGACGAAAAATACACGAACGCTTTTTCACTCGGACGGTGTGCAGTCTTTCGGAAAAATTCCTTTCAAATTGGGTCAGGATATAGATTTATATAGTATTTCGGCACATAAAATAGGCGCTTTAAAGGGAACGGGCGCATTAATAAAACGCAAGAATCTGGTTATTAAACCGTATATTTACGGCGGCGGACAGGAAGACGGTTTGCGTAGCGGTACTGAAAACGTTTTCGGAATCAAAATGCTCGAACTGGCTGCGGTTAAGCGGTACGGTGCTTTGAATGATAATTTTGATCACGTAAAGCAAATTAAGGAAAAGATTATACAAAATTTGAACGCCGACTTGTTTACCGTCGTTTCACCTGACAGCGGTTCGCCTTATATTCTGACGGTTGTTGCAAATGGTGTACGCGGTGAAATTATTCTGCATGAGGTAAACGATAAGGGGTTGATTATCGGAACGGGGTCGGCTTGCTCGTCGAACGATAAAAAGAGATATTCGCGTGTAATTTTATCGTGCGGAATTGACGAGGTGAGGGCTGACGGCGTTTTAAGATTGAGTTTCAGTCCCGAAACTACGGCCGAAGAAGTCAACCGCGCGGCGGAAATTCTTAACGAAACCGTAAGGCGTAGAAGATAAATAATGGAGTAAAATGGATAAGGTAATAATCGTAAGGTACTGCGAAATTCATTTAAAAGGCAATAATCGCGGCTTTTTTGAAAGAATTTTTGCGGAAAATATGGAAAAAGCGCTCAAAGGCGTAAAACACGAAATAAGAAAGCAAAGCGGACGGTACGTAATCGAAAGCTTTGCCGAGAGCGACGTCGAAGATATCGTAAGGCGGCTTAAAAAGGTATTCGGTGTGCATACTTTAAGTATTGCGCTAAAAGTTAATACTTCGCTTGATCAAATTTTCGAAGCTGTTAAAACGGTTGCTCCGAAATCTGGTACTTTCAAAATAGATACGCATAGAGCGGATAAGTCTTTTCCGCATAACTCGATGCAGATAAATGCCGAAATCGGCGGCAGATTGCTTGATTTAAATAGCAATTTGCGCGTAGACGTGCACAATCCCCAGGCGGTTATCGGTATTGATTTGCGTGAAAACGGTACTTCGCTTGTCTTTTCGGAGTTGGTTGACGGTGTGGGCGGCATGCCGGTGGGCACTGCGGGTAAAGGTATGTTGCTTATTTCAGGCGGTATCGACAGTCCCGTAGCTGGGTATATGATGGCAAAACGCGGCATGAAAATCGACTGCATACATTTCCACAGTTATCCGTATACGAATATGCAGGCTAGGGAAAAGGTTGAAGAACTTGCATCTGTTTTAGCTGAATACTCTTGCGGAACAACTTTAAACGTAATAAAAGTCACGCACATTCAGGAAGAAATTCATAAAAAGTGCAACGGCGACTACATGGTTACTCTTTTGCGCCGCTTTATGATGAGAATTGCAGAAAGGCTTGCCGGGAAGTGCGGAGCGCAATGTATAATTACCGGTGAAAGTTTAGGGCAAGTAGCAAGCCAGACGATAGAAGGCATGACTTCGTCTGGCAGCGTAGTGCAGAACTTACCGATTTTAAGACCCTTGTGCGGATTTGATAAAAATGAAATTATCGAGAGAAGCAGAGCAATGGGGGCATTTGAGATTTCAATCAGACCCTATGAAGATTGCTGTACCGTATTTCTTCCCAAGCATCCCGTAATTCATCCGAAACATTCCGACGTACTGGCGGAGGAGGCAAAGCTTGACGTTGAAGCATTGATAGAAGAAGCAATATCAACCTTGGAAGTTGTAAAATTATAAGTAAAGAATAAGTAGAGGCTCTGCAAAATGCAGAGCCTTCGTTCTTATTTATTGAACCAATCTTTGTATGCAATATCCGGTATTTTATCCTGTGATTTTTTCGTTCTTACAATTACCCTTGGTAAAGTGATTTCTTCACCAACAAATCTTTTGCCGTTGCTTTCAAAGTAGGGAGTGACCGAATAAATATATTCTCCGTTGCTCGGTTTGTCGACGATATTTTCTTTCCACTGACCGTCATAAATAACGTCAATTTTGCTGCTAGCATGTCTTTTGATAATATATGAGTAGTACTTTGTCTGACATAATGATATGCAAATCTGGTTATTATTTACTAATATACTGGGTTTTTTGACGGTAGGGGTTGTAAATCTAGTAGTTTTCTCGTATTGGTCGTTTCCTTGCAGACATTTTACCGTAAGTCTGTTTAACTGCGGTGCGTTATCGTCGCTCAGTAGAATTTTATCGTTCTTTTCGTATTCTTCGCGGTCAATTTCCAGATCCACCGTACCCGTAGTTTTATCCAGCGGAGCGCAGGTAGTATCACTGTAAATTTCGGAAAGCAGTTTGCTTGCAATATTGCAGCAGTCTTTTCCGCCAGTTATCTGCAATTTTTTATTGTCCTTATCTCCCAGCCATACGCCTATGCAGTAATCGGAAGTGTATGCAACAGAGTATGCGTCGGTATTTCCGTCCTTATTTCCGCAAGTTCCTGTTTTGCACGCTACGTCAAAATCAAAGTTTTTCAATTTTTTTGCGGTTCCGCTTTTCGCGGTATCGCATAGTACGTCGTTAATAAGCGAGCAAGTACCTTCGGAAAAGACTTCTTGATGG
>CAMWHW010000200.1 GCA_947174175.1 uncultured Clostridia bacterium
CCGCCCTTCCTTTACTATGACGATAACTCCGCTGCCGCCGCCCGAAACAAGCGTAATTCTGCTGCCCTCGGCGATACCTATTTCGCGCAGGTGCTTCCTGCTCTTATCGTCCGCCGAAATTTTTTTAACTTCCATTTCCCTGTCTACGGGAGCCATTATTAAAGGCATACACACACTCCTGAATAAACTTAACCTTGGTTAAGTAATTGATATTATAGTTACAAAATATGCGCTTGTCAACAAAAAATTAACCTAAGTTAAGAAATTTTTATAAAAATATTTTCACGTAAAAAAATCTCAGGCGCCGCGCAGCCAAAGCCGCGCGGCGCCTGATTTACGAAAAGAGAAATTATGACGGTGATCAAAGAAATTAACTCCCAAAAAAGGAGTGTGCCCGCCCGTCACCGAACGGGCACTAGTTTATGAATAAAAGACGAAAAGCCTTTTATTGCCGAAAGTAAATATCAGGAAATGGTAAGCGTGCTGTAAAGCGGATAGGTCTCGCCAGTTTCCTCGTCGTAGCCGCTGTAAGCGGGAGCGAAGAAGTTATACGTAACGCCTGCGGTCAGCTCGATTTCCTTGCCTTCCCACAGATAATCAGCTCTGGTATAGCCCGCAAATACTTCAACATCAACGTTGCCGGTCAGGGTAACCTTTTCGTTTTCGCCCGCGGTGTAGGTGTACCATTTGCCGTCGCCGACCTGAGTTGCACCCTTGCCGATTTCGATTGCCTTAACTATGCAGCTGCCGTCCGTCTGCTCGCCCTTTACGAGAACCTGAACCTCTGCATTGCTTTCTGCCGAAGGAGTTACGCAGATATAAACGACGTCATCGTAAGTGAAAGTATCATAATTTGAAGTCACGCTTACCAGCTCTTCCAAATCACCTACGAATTCTTCATAAGCCGTCGCACTGCCGCCCATCGCAATCAGATAATACTCGGTGTCAGTCGCCTCAAACGAGTACCATACTGCGGCGTGTCCCTGCGAAACGTACATGGTTTCGCCTACCGTGTAGGGAATAGCGCTTTCCCAGGTGCTGCCTGCCGCCGCGGAACCGTAAGCAATGGTAATGGTTTCGGGGGTCGCAAGCTCGTACTTGGTGCCTACTTCCAAATCGTCAAGGTTTACCGTCCAGTCGAAGTCGTTTATTATAAGCGTATATTCAACGCCTGCGGTAAGCTCTACCGAATATACCGTCCAGCTGTCGTCCCATACGCCGTCGGGATACTGGTTTTCGCTGTAAATCTGACCTACGCCTACGTCGGGATTGCTGTGAGTGAAGTCATATACGCCGCTCTTTGCGGGGGTAAAGGTCATGTAGTAATTAAGCTCCTTAAAGCCCATTTCCGCGTTGCCGCCTACTACCATATAGGATATGGTGTTAACATCCTCAACCGCGGTTACGGGTGCTTTCTCCGAACCGGGAATTACCTCTACCTCGTCCTCCACGCCCGTGTCGGCAAAAGCCGCGCCGTGGAAATTCGTGCTCATTGCAACGCCTGCCGCAGCCGTTGCGCCCATTGCAAACACTGCCAAAAGTGCTACAATTTTCTTACTTTTTGTCATTAGTTTTATCTCCTTATATAAAAATTTATTTTATCCGCATTTTTCTGCGTGATAATCGTTTGTTATTGCTCGTCCTCTACTTTAACAATCCTGAAACGGCAAGTCCTTACCGCCCCCGAAGTGTTAAACAGCTGAAAAGTATGTACGTAACCGGGTAAAACGTCTATCTGCTTTGCCCAGTAGGAAGCTTCGTCTTCCCAAGTACCGGAAGCGTCGCCTTTTACTTGCAAACTACCTTTAATTTCATCTACATTACTATTTTCGGTATGAGCACTGAAATAATTATATTTTAAAGCTGACGTGGAATCTATTTGAAGCTCGTATTTACCGCCCGTAATCAAAAGGAAATTCAAATCTGTTCCCTCTTTTTTATTCGCAGAAAGCTCCACGTAGTTGTCGCCTACCTGCGCCAACTGATATTCCACTTTGCCGTGTATACCGTTATTTATAGGTTTAATAGTGCCGTCGGTAAACTTGACCATAGTGCCTTCGGAAGTTTCGTAAATTCCTTCTATACCAACGCCGTCCGCGCCGCTATCTCCGTTATCGCCTCTGCTGCCTTTATCGCCCTTGTCACCCTTTTTGCCGTCTTCGCCTTTCAGGCTTGCAAGCCATTCCGCTTCCGTGCCTTCAAAGCCGTTTGCAACCGCTACTTCGTAAGCCGATTTACCCGTTGCGCCCTGGGGACCCTTAACGCTTTCCAGCCACTGTTCGTAGGTCAATGCGCTTTCGCCGTTTGCGTCCGCGTATGCAACGTAAAGCTGATATACCGCCGCTTTGTCCTTATCCTTGTCGGCACTGCTGCCGCCTCCGCACGCCGCGCATCCTACCGCGCAGGTGATTGCGGTTGCAACCGCCGCCGTCGCTAAAAGAAACTTTGCCTTTTTCATAAACTTTTTTACTCCTTTAAAAAAAATTTGTATTTGAAAATTGTCGTTATTTTAGCACTGTTTACGGCAAAAAACCAGCACCTTCTGTTTACATTTATGTACATCTTTGTTTACATTTCAAAAAAAATAGCCGGACAAACGACTTTTTGTCCGACTTTTTTATTTAGTTTCATTAATTACACGTACCCTAGAAACTCTC
>CAMWHW010000201.1 GCA_947174175.1 uncultured Clostridia bacterium
ATTCGGAGGAAGACAACCGCCCTCAGCCCAAGCTTGACAGAAACACCGAAAACGGTATGGCGGTGTGCGCGGGCAGACTGAGAGAGGACAATTTGTTCGATTATAAATTTATAGGCTTTTCGCACAACACGCTGCGCGGCGCGGCGGGCGGTGCGGTGTTGCTTGCCGAACTGCTTGCAAGCAAAGGATATTTTAATTAAGAGGATATATGAAAGGTTTTTTTAAGGGCACTGCCACGGCTATGATTACTCCGTTTTATAAGGACGGAGGCGTGAACTTTGAAGCGTTCGGCAAGATGATAGAGTATCAGATTGCAAACGGCACCGACGCGCTGGTTATTTTAGGAACGACGGGCGAGCCCTCCACCATGACCGCCGAAGAAAAGACGGCGGTTATGAAGTACGCAATACAAAAAATTGCGGGGCGCGTTAAGGTCATTTTCGGTTCGGGCAGCAACTGCACCGCTAATGCGGTAGAGGCAAGCAAGCTTGCCGAACAGCTTGGCGCGGACGGACTTTTATGCGTTACCCCCTACTACAACAAGTGCACGCAAAAGGGCATAGTAGAATACTACAAGGCGATTTGCGGCGCGGTTAAAATACCCGTTATCGCATACAACGTGCCGCCGCGTACGGGCGTGAATATCCTCCCCGCAACGGCGGAAGAGCTTGCGCATATCCCCAATATGGCGGGCATTAAGGAAGCGTGCGGAAACATGGAACAGATTTGCGAAACCATGCGCCGCGTGCGCCCCTACTGCGACGTGTATTCGGGCGACGACAACCTTAACCTGCCCATTCTTGCGATTGGCGGCGCGGGCATTATTTCGGTTGCAAGCAACATTGCGCCCAAGCAGGTTAAGGAAGTTTATACGCACGTTATTAACGGCGACCTTGAAAGCGCCAACCGCGTGCAGGACGCTATTCTTCCCCTTATCGACGCGTGCTTTACCGAGGTCAATCCCATACCCGTAAAGGCGGGCTGCGATATGATAGGGCTGGACGCGGGCGTGCCGAGAGCACCGCTTACGGAGCTTGAAGACGCGCACAAGAAAATCATGCGCGAGTGCATAGATAAGGTTGGTATAAAGTTATGATTAAGGTTGCGGTTTGCGGCGCTTGCGGAAAGATGGGCGCAAACGTTATCGAAATTCTGCAAGGCGATAACGAGGCGGTTGCCGTATGCGGAATCGACGCTAAGGGCGGCAATATGGGCGGTTTAACGGTCTATTCCTCGTTTGAAGATATTGCCGAAAAGCCCGACGTTATCATCGACTTTTCCTCCCCCGCCGCTTTGGAAGGCGAGCTGAAATACGCCGTGAAAAATAGCGTCCCCGCGGTTATAGGTTCGACGGGTTTTACCGACGAACAGCTTGCAAAGATTAAAAAGGCTTCCGAAAAGGTTGCGATATTCAGAACGGCTAATTTTTCGCTCGGCGTGAATTTGTTGTGCGAGCTGGTTAAGCGCGCAGCGCAGACTCTTGGTGAGAAGTTTGACGTTGAGATTATTGAAAAGCATCACAACAAAAAGGTTGACGCGCCCAGCGGCACCGCGCTTATGCTGGCGGACAGCGTGAACTCGGCGTTCGATAACGGCAAACCTTACGTCAACGGACGCGAAGGCATTTGCGGAAAGCGCGGCAACGAAATAGGTATGCACGCGGTGCGCGGCGGAACCATTGTCGGCGAACACGACGTTATGTTCTGCGGCGAGGACGAGATTATAACTATCTCCCACTCGGCGCGCAGCAAAAAGGTGTTTGCGGCAGGCGCGGTTAAAGCCGCCAAGTGGCTTGCCGGCAAACCCGCAGGCATGTACGATATGAAAGACGTATTATAAAAAAATATAATAAATCGCCCGACGGTCGGACCGTCGGGCGATTTTAATTTATCCGCTTATTTTACCGGGCAACGTTCGATAGAATTTTTTGAGATTATCAATTTATATTCCGTCGGAATATTTTGCGGTAACAACATGTAAAACTCTTTACTTTCGCCTACCGTATATTCCGTGCAGTATTCCATATAAACCATGTTTTTAACGATATAAATAAAATCGCCGATATTATTATCTTTCAGCTTCTGCAAATTGCCCGTTTTATCGCCTGCCTCTACGGGCGTGCAGAATTCATTCAACGCGGCTTTACTTCTTATTTCGAGAACGGACAACGGCGTATTGTTTTCGTCTACCCAATATTCGTTATTGGTAATATCAAGCATAACCCATTTATTTAGAGAGCTATCCCAAACCTCGTTTACGACGTGACAGTCGCCGTCGTACTTGGAATATGGCATTATCCAGACTTTGCGCGCATAAATGCCCAGCGACAAACACATTTCGTTAAGTATCTGCGCCTTTGCCCTGCAGTTTATGCCGTGATTTTTATTATTCAAGCTGTATTCCAACAGGTCCAACGCACTTAAGTTGGTGCTGTTGTCGTAATTGCTTTTGTGCGTTAAGCGGGGAGCGTATTCGTCCATAAGCCGCAAAGCTCTTTCGAATTCCGTTCCTTCCTTTGCCGTGCTTTCCAGCTTATATTTACTTTTCAGCGTCTGATAATTTTCGTGCGAAAAATCGTATTGCAATTCGTAATCCGTTCCGTCGTGAAATTCCAGATTATTTTTAAGAATACCCGCTTCCATAATATAAATT
>CAMWHW010000202.1 GCA_947174175.1 uncultured Clostridia bacterium
GGGCACGACGAGTACGCGCGCCATCATATTCGATAAAAAGGGAAGTATGGTCGGCATGGCGCAGAAGGAGTTCAGGCAGATTTATCCCGCCGTCGGCTACGTCGAGCACAATCCCGAAGATATCGTTTCTTCCGCTATCTGCGTTATAAACGAGGCGTTGAAGCAGGCGGGTCTGACCGTCGGCGACCTTGCCGCAATGGGCATAACCAACCAGCGCGAAACCACCGTGGTGTGGGACAGAATTACGGGCGAGCCCGTAAGCAACGCAATCGTGTGGCAGTGCCGCAGGACGGCGGATATTGCCGAGCAATTGAAGAAAGAGGGGCTTTCCGAGCGCATTTACCAAAAGACGGGGCTTGTGCCCGACGCGTATTTTTCGGCGACCAAAATCAAGTGGATACTGGACAACGTGGAGGGTGCAAGAGAGAAAGCCGAACGCGGCGAACTGCTGTTCGGTACGATTGATACGTTCCTGATGTGGCGCTTCTCGGGCGGCAGAATTTTTGCAACCGACCCCACCAACGCGTCGCGCACTATGCTTTTCAACATTCACACTTTGCAGTGGGACTACGAGCTTTTGAAATGGTTCAATATCCCTGCAAGCATGCTGCCTCAACTGCGTTCGTCGTGCGGACTTTTCGGCTATACGGACAAGAGTGTGCTGGGCGGCGAGGTGGCTATCTGCGGCGTTGCGGGCGACCAGCAAGCAGCGCTTTTCGGTCAGCTGTGCGTGAACGAGGGCGACGTTAAAAACACTTACGGCACGGGCTGTTTCCTGTTGATGAACACGGGCAACAAGGCGGTTACCAGTACTCACGGACTGGTCACGACTCTCGGTGCGACGGCGGGCGGCAGACCGCCCTACGTTCTGGAAGGTTCGGTGTTCGTCGGCGGCGCGGTTGTGCAGTGGCTGCGCGACGAGCTGGGGCTTATTTCCACGGCGGACGAAAGCGAGAGCTGGGCGAGGAAGGTGCCCGATACGGGCGGCGTTTACGTCGTGCCCGCGTTCACGGGACTGGGCGCGCCCTACTGGGACAGCGAAGCGCGCGGCTTGCTTTGCGGCATTACGCGCGGAACCAACAAGGCGCACATCATAAGGGCGGCTCTGGAATCGATAGCCTTTCAGTCGGCGGACCTCGTCGACGCGATGCAGCGCGATGCGGGCGTCAACGTTTCCTGCCTGCGCGTGGACGGCGGAGCTTCGCGCAACGACTTTTTAATGCAGTTCCAGTCGGATATACTCGGCGTAAAAATTCAGCGCCCCGTCATAGAGGAATCGACGGCGCTCGGCGCGGCTTACCTTGCGGGGCTGAGCTGCGGTTACTGGGGCGGTCTCAAAGAGATTGAAGCTCAGCGCGTGCTCGGCAAAGAGTTCTCGCCTGTAATGCAAACGGAGCAGAGGCAAAAGGCTATGGAAAACTGGCACGCCGCAGTAAAAACGGCGCGTTCAATGCGTTGACGCGCGCATATACGGCGGTTAATTGCAGAAAATAGTGGTTGAATATGGTTGATTGCATAATTATCGGGACGGGCGCCGCGGGCGTTTCCGCGGCTCTCACGCTTAAAGCTTTAAACAAAAATTTCATCTGGATAGGCAGTAAAAATCTTTCGCCAAAAATTCGCAGTGCGGAAAAAATCGCAAACTATCCCGGACTTCCCAAAGTGTCGGGCGAGGAGATGACCGCGGCTTTTTTAAAGCAAATCGAGGGCGAAAATATCGAGATAACCGAAGGCAGAGTCAACGGCGTTTACCCCGCGGAGGGCGGCTTTAACGTTACGTGCGGCGGAGAGATTTACGAGGCGAAAACCGTAATTCTGGCAACGGGAGTTGAGGCGTTCAAGCCCGTCAAAGGGGAGAGCGAGTTTCTCGGAAAAGGCGTCAGCTACTGCGCCGTATGCGACGGTTTTTTATATAAGGACAAGACCATTGCCGTCGTAATCGAGAGCGCGGAAGAGGCGGAAGAAGTCAAGCTGCTTGCGCAATATGCGCGCACCGTTTATCTTTTCGTTTTAAAAGGCGGAGCGGAAGTCGACCTTGAAAACGTGAAAAAGATGGACGGCAGGGTGAGCGAAATAAAGGGCGATATGCGCGTGCGCTCGGTCGTTTACGACGGCACGGAATTGCCCGTGGACGGTGTGTTCGTTTTAAAACAGGCGGTTGCCGCCGATACCCTCGTTTACGGCTTAAAGACGGAGGAGGGGCGGGTGGTCGTCGACCGCGACTGTGCAACTAACGTCAAGGGCGTTTTCGCGGCGGGCGACTGCACGGGCAGACCTTTTCAGTACGCCAAAGCGGCGGGCGAAGGCAACGTTTGCGCTTACTCCGTAAACAATTATCTCAACGGTCTGAAAAAGTGATAAATTAGTAATAAAAATGAGTTGACATAAAAAATTGTATTTGCTATAATCGTTTAGCATTGAGTTGTGCGTAACCTGCTTTTTTTAGGTCAAATCTTAAATGCAGACAATGCGGGTGTAGTTCAATGGTAGAACACTAGCCTTCCAAGCTGGTTGCGTGGGTCCGATTCCCATCACCCGCTCCAAAAATTCAAGGCTTTGGCGCATCAACTTTTTATGTTTTGCGCCTGTAGCTCAGCAGGATAGAGCAACGGCCTTCTAAGCCGTGTGTCGGGGGTTCGA
>CAMWHW010000203.1 GCA_947174175.1 uncultured Clostridia bacterium
GTCCCGGATTCGGTGAGACTTACCGCATGTAATTTAATATGTACGATATGAAAGATTTTAAAATCAAACACGACGCCGTTATACTCGGCATCGAATCAAGTTGCGACGAAACGGCTTGCGCCATTATAAAGGGGCGCAAAATACTTGCGGACTGCGTAATATCCTCTGCGGAGGAGCAGGCGCTTTACGGCGGAGTGGTTCCCGAAATAGCCAGTCGCGCGCACACCGACGTGGTGGACGAAGTCGTTTACCGCGCCATGAGCGAGGCGGGCATAACCCCGCAGGACGTGGATGCGGTTGCGGTCACCTACGGGGCGGGGCTTCTGGGCGCGCTTTTAGTCGGGCTGTCGTTTGCAAAATCGTTTGCGCACGCAATGAACATTCCGCTAATTGCCGTGGACCATATCCGCGGTCATATGGCGGCGGCGTATCTGGAAGATACCGAGCTGAAACCGCCCTTTATCACCTTGCTTGCAAGCGGCGGACACACCGCAATACTGCATACCAAATCGGTGCTTAAAGCCGAAGTTCTTGGCGGCACCTGCGACGACGCCGCGGGCGAAGCTTTCGACAAGGTTGCAAGGGTATTGGGGCTTCCCTATCCCGGCGGTCCCAGCGTGCAGAAGCTTGCCGAAGGCGGCGTTAACTGCATAGACTTTCCGTCGGCTCTCGTCAAGCACGGCGACGGACTTACTTTTTCATACAGCGGCTTAAAGACTGCCGTCATCAACTATATGCATAGCGCGGAACAGCGCGGACAGACGGTCAAAAAGGAAAACGTTGCGGCGTCCTTCCAGTGCGCGGCAATAGACCCCCTCGTCAAAAAGACGGTGGAGTGCGCGCTCAATCTTGGCGTGCAGACGGTCACAGCGGGCGGCGGAGTGGTAGCCAACGACTATTTGAGAAAGACGCTTTCGGACGCGTGCCTTTCCGCAGGTATTACCCTCGTTCTGCCCGAAAAGAAGCACTGCACGGACAACGCCGCTATGATAGCCGCCGAGGGCTTGAACCAATATTATGCGGGCAATTTCTCGCCGCTGTCGGTCAATGCCAAGGCGTCCATTCCTCTGAACAACAACAAATAGTTTTCGCGCAATTTCAATGGAGATAAAAATGTACAAGAAGGTAGACACTTCACTCAATTTTGTGGAGAGAGAAAAGGAAATAATAGAATTCTGGAAGAAAAACGACGTCTTTTCAAAGAGTATAGAAAAGAACGCCGGCGCGGAAGAATTTTCGTTTTACGACGGTCCTCCCACGGCAAACGGCAAGCCGCATATAGGTCACATTTTAACGAGGGTAATGAAGGACATAATTCCCCGTTACCAGACCATGAAGGGCAAGCACGTTTTAAGAAAGGCGGGCTGGGATACCCACGGTCTGCCCGTAGAGCTGGAAGTGGAAAAGCTCCTCGGCATAGACGGCAAACCGCAGATTGAAAGTTACGGCATAGAGCCGTTCATAAAGCAGTGCAAACAGTCCGTGTGGAAGTACAAGGGCGAGTGGGAAAAGATGTCCGACCGCGTAGGTTACTGGGTGGATATGGACAACCCCTACGTCACCTACGACGACAAGTATATCGAGTCGGAGTGGTGGGCACTCAAAGAAATGCACAAGAAGGGCTTACTTTATAAGGGTCACAAAATCGTGCCCTATTGCCCCAGGTGCGGCACGGCGCTCTCCTCGCACGAGGTGGCGCAGGGCTATAAGAGCGTTAAAGAAAATTCGGTGGTTGCGCGCTTTAAAGTAAAGGGATGCGAAAACCGCTATATCCTCGCGTGGACGACTACCCCCTGGACGTTGCCTTCCAACGTCGCGCTGTGTATGAACCCCGACGAACCCTACGTTGAAATTGAGGCGGACGGCGCGCGCTATATAATGGCGGAAGCCCTCGTTGAGCGCTTCTTCGAAGAATATAAGGTAACAGACAGAAAGCGCGGTAAGGAGTGGGAAGGCCTGGAATACGAGCCGCTTTTCCCCGAAACCTCTGCGGAGATTATTCGCATTTCTCCCGCAAGCGCGGCGGCAAAGGCTCACTTCGTCGTGTGCGATACGTACGTCACCATGGGCGACGGCACGGGCGTCGTTCACATTGCGCCCGCGTTCGGCGAGGACGACTATAAGGTCGGCAAAAAGTACGGCTTGCCCGTCGTACAATTAGTCAACGAAAGGGGTTGCTTTGACGAAAGGTTTAAATCCTTAAACGGCATTTTTGCAAAGAAAGCCGACAAAGCAATTCTGGACAGGCTTGAAAAAGAGGGGCTACTTTTCAAAGTAATTCCCTTCGAGCACGACTACCCGCACTGCTGGCGTTGCGACACGCCCCTTCTGTACTACGCAAAGTCGAGCTGGTTTATACAAGTTACCAAAGTTAAGGAAGATATCATAAAGTCCAACCGTTCGGTGAACTGGATGCCCGACAACATCAAAGAGGGCAGAATGGGCAACTTCCTTGAAAACGTCATCGACTGGGGCTTGTCCCGCGACAGATACTGGGGAACGCCGCTGCCCGTTTGGGTCTGCCCCGACTGCGGCGAGATAGAGGTAATAGGTTCTAAAACAGAACTCAAAGAAAAGTGCGGCTTGCCCTTGGATAAGGATGTCGAGCTGCACCGCCCGTACCTTGATAATTTAA
>CAMWHW010000204.1 GCA_947174175.1 uncultured Clostridia bacterium
ACGCTTGACGACGTGAAGGCAAAGCTGACCGTTACCGCGGTTTACGATAACGGCAATACGCATGCCGTGACCGAATTTACTTTGACTTGCGACGGCTTGCTGGAAGTAGGCAAACAGACCGTTACCGTAACTTATAACGACGGCGCAAACGACTTTACGACGACGGTTGAAATAGAGGTTTCAAAAGCTAAGGTTGCGTTGCCCGTTTACAAAAATACTTTAAGCTACACGGGCGATATAATTAAGCCCACCGCGGCGGACTTTGAAGGTTTCGACAGTGCGCTTATGGCGTTTGTTGAAGATAAGACGGTTGCAGGCACTAACGCAGGTTCTTACAAGGCAGTGTTCGCTTTAAAGGATAGCGACTGTTACGAATGGGCAACCTCAACGACTTTGAAAAAGGCATTGTTTGCCGTAGTGCTTTACGAATTGGCTGCCGGTGAAACGGAAGTCGAGTGGACTTTGGCAAAGGCTGTAATAACCGCAACAGCAGGTGCAGACGGCAAGCCCGTATTTAAGAGCGACGGTATTTCCGCCGCGGCGCTGGCGCAGGCTGTCGGTTTGAAGTATTTCGCGGACGAGGCATGCACGCAGGAAGTGGCGGCAGACAAGCTTGACTATGAAACGACGTATTATATGCAGGCGGAGCTTTTAGACAGCACTAACTTCGAGCTGGATAAAACCGTTTCCGAAGTCGTAAGAGCGCCTTATACGACCCCTGCAAAACAGTTGACTGTATGGGAAAAGATAGTTAAATTCGTAACCGTAAACTGGCTGTGGATAGTCATTGCCGTAGTGGCGTTAATTCTTCTCATAACGATTATCGCCTGTGCGGCTCGTGCGGCTAAGAAAAAGCGTGAGAGGGAAGAACGCAGACTTGCGGAGGAAAAAGCGGAGCGCAAGCGCGAGCAGGAAGAGCGCGAGGAACGCCGTCGCGAGGAACGCGAGGAGCGTATGGCGCGTATGTCTCAGCAGCAAATGATAATGCCGCAGATGATGCCCCAGGGGATACCTCAATCGGGCGGTCAGCCTATGGCTGCGGGCGGAGGCTCAATGGGCGGAGGTTCGTCTAACGAAATTGCCGAGCTCAAAGCCGAAATTATTGCGCTTAAAGCCGCGCAGGAGTCGGCAAAGGAAATTGCCGCGCTTAAAGACGAGCTTAACGCAAAGGAGATTGCTACGCTGCGCAACGACGTGACCTACGTCAAGCGCGACGGCGGAACGGAAAGCGGCGGCAACGTCAATATTCCAGTTGAATCGCTTACCGAAATTATAACGGCGGCAATTAAGAGCGCCCTTTCGGGTGATGCAAAACCTGCTTCACAGTCGGTTGCGGAGAAAAAGGAGGAGGCAAAAGAGGCAACGCCCGTATGCCCTCCCGACGCGGTTATGACGACAGTCACGACTACCAAGATTGACACGACCAAGAAACCGCAGAACGCCGACAGAGCGGCGGCGCAACCCGCACCCGCAACTAGAACTGTCGTGCGCAACCTTGTGGCTCCTATGCCGGTAGACGACGGAAGGGTGTTTGACGTGGGCGGCTTCTATACGCCTGCCGACCCCGTAAGCGATATGGGCTTTACGGACGACACGGACAAAAATGAATAATTAAAAGGCCCCGCGGCGTTTGCGCCGCGGGGCTTTTATTTTATTTTTTAATTGTTATCGCCGCAAATGGGGCAGTGTAAAGTTACGGCTTTTCTGTGCTTGCCTCTGCGGTGGTGCGGAAGCTTTCTCTTCGGGCACTTGCCGTCGGAGCAATCTCCGCCGTCTTTGGGGCATCTGCCATCGGGGCACTTGTCGTCCTTATCGTCGCAATCGCCGTCGCCGGGGCATTCGCCATCGTTGCTATCGCTGCCGGGGCATCTGCCATCGGGACAATCGTCCTCTACGGTCTTTTCGTCTTTGACTTCCTGAGTAAGTTGAGTCGTTCCCTGCGTGGCGGTATCGCCCGAATCGGCGTGCATACAGCCCGCAAAGGGCAGAGCAAGCAAAAGAGCTGCGGTGCAAATGATACTTAATTTAATCTTTTTCATATTCACAGTATGTAAAATACTTGAAAAAATTATGCGCCCGTGCTATCATAATGTCATCTGAATTCAAAGGTGCGCCTGAGAGTGAAGAGCCTGAATATCCGTGCGTAAATTTTGCGTGCGTTTTTTGTGTTCTCTCTTGCGGTGCGCGGGGAGTTTTTTTATGTCCGAAAACAGAATTGCAATAATAAGTATTATCGTCGAAAAGCGTGAAGCAAGCGCGCAAATCAACGGTATATTATCCGCTCACGGCGACTACGTCGTGGGCAGAATGGGAATACCGTATAAGCAGAAGGGTGTCTCGGTTATATGTATCGTGGTGGACGCGCCGACGGAGATTATCAACCAGATTACGGGCAAAATCGGTATGCTTGACGGCGTTTCAGCAAAAACAGTAACGAGTAAGAAGTAATTTATCAAGGAGAATATAGAAATGAAAATGAAGAAGATATTAATTTCGGCGTGCGCTATTGCGCTGTGTGCGGGCGTATCCGCTGCGTCCGTCGGCTGTAACGGCGGCAACGATACGAAGGGTGTTACTCTCGTTGAGGTAAGCTCAGACG
>CAMWHW010000205.1 GCA_947174175.1 uncultured Clostridia bacterium
TGAGCTTAACCGCCTGATAGCCTCTCTCTACGTCTACACCGCTGTCCTTATATGAAATAGCCATTTATCTTACCTCTGTAAATTTTTTATTCTAATTTGAGTTTGTCCGTTTCGCCCGAAAGCGGATAGGGATATTCGCCGTTGAAGCACCCTAAGCAGAACTTGCGTCTGGACTTGTTGCAGCTTTTAAGCAAATCTTCAACGGACAGATATTTCACGCTGTCCGCACCCAGACTTTCACAGATCTGCTGCTCGTTTTTGTATGCGCCTATCAACTGCGAATAGGTCTGAATATCTATGCCGAGATGGCAGGGATGCTTTATTATAGGCGAGCAGATACGCACGTGCACTTCCTCCGCACCCGCGTTGCGCAGCATTTTGATTATCTTGCGCATGGTAGTGCCGCGCACTATCGAATCGTCAATTAAAATTACACGCTTACCCGTAACGTTGGCGCGCAGAGCGTTCATCTTTACGCTTAAACTGTTTTCGCGCTGGCTCTGGTCGGGCTGAATAAAAGTCCTGCCTACGTACCTGTTCTTTGCCAGAGCTTCTACGAATGGAATACCGCTCTCCTCCGCATAGCCGCGCGCCGCGACGTTTGCCGAGTCGGGAACGCCGGAAACGATGTCCGCATCCACCCCGTAGTTTTTTGCAAGCAGCCTGCCCGCTTCCTTACGCGCATCGTACACGCTGCAACCGTCCAGAACCGAATCGTGACGTGCAAAATACACGTACTCGAATATGCACATCGCGCTCTTTTCGGGAATGTCGTCCATCATATACGAATGAAGTCCGTCGCTGTCTATTACGACGATTTCACCCGGCTCCACATCGCGCAGGAAATTTGCCGAAACCGCGTCGAGCGCGCACGTTTCGCTTGCCACTATGTAATCGTCCACTATCGTGCCGATACACAAGGGACGTATTCCGTAAGGGTCGCGCACGGCGATAAGCTTGTCGGTCGTCATTATCACTAGCGCGTACGAGCCGCAGAATCTGGGGCACGCGCGCTTTACGCCCGTAAGCAGGTCGCCGTCCGAAAGGCTGTTAATCATAATAGCCATTACTTCGGAATCAATCGTCGTCTGGAACACTGCGTTTGACGCAATGAGTTCGTCGCGCAGCTGCTTTGTATTGGTTAAATTTCCGTTATGGGCGAGCGCCATTTTGCCGCATTTGCCCGTAAATACTACCGGCTGTGCGTTCAGCAACTGGCTTGCGCCCGTGGTCGAATAGCGGACGTGACCTATTGCAATATCGCCTTCGGGAAGGGTATCAAGCTTACCGCCCGAAAAGACTTCGGGCACCAGCCCCATTCCCTTATAGTAGCTAATCTTATCCGCGTAGGAAACGGCAATACCCGCGCTTTCCTGACCGCGGTGCTGCAACGCGTAAAGTCCGTAATAAACGGTATGCGCGACGTTGCGGTTTTCCTGCGAATAGACGCCGAACACACCGCACTCTTCGTGAAATTCGTCCAAATTTTCTTTCATACGGTTCACCCGAAAAAAGAATTACTCCTTGCCCGTCCAGCAGTAAGTGCAAAGTTTGCAGGGCTCAATTCCGATTGCCTCGATAAGCCCCTCTATCGACTGGAATTCCAGACTTTCGAACTGGAACTTGTCGCAGATAGCCTTTCTCATTGCCTTGCCGCGCTCGGTGTTTCCGTCACTGTATTCGTCCATATGCTTTACGGCTTCGTCGCCTTCAAGTTCCGCCATGGTACGGCGGGTAATCAGATCCATATCGCCCGACGAACGCGAGAAATTCAAGTACTTGCAGCCGTACATTATGGGAGGGCAAGCCGAACGCATATGCACCGCTTTTGCGCCGTGCGAATAAAGGAAATCAACCGTCTCTTTAAGCTGCGTACCGCGGACTATCGAATCGTCCACGAGCAACAGCCTTTTCCCTTCGATAAATTCGTGAACGGGAATGAGCTTCATCTTTGCAACTTTATTGCGCTCGGTCTGATTGACGGGCATAAAGCTGCGCGACCACGTAGGCGTATATTTTATGTAGGGACGCGCAAAGGGAACTCTGCACGCGTTCGCATAGCCAATCGCGTGGGGCGTGCCAGAATCGGGAACACCGCCGACGTAATCTATTTCGTGCATGTCGTGGGTCTTTGCGTCACTCTTTGCAAAAATTTCGCCGTTCTTGCAACGCATCATCTCCACATTCACCCCTTCGTAACTGGAAGTCGGGTAGCCGTAGTACGACCAGAGGAACGCACATATGCGCATTTTTTCACCCGGAGGCGAAAGCTGAGTTATGCCGTCAGCAGATATTTCGACTATTTCGCCGGGACCGAGCTCGCGCTCGTCGACATAGCCGAGTTTTCTGTACGCAAAGCTTTCGAACGAGGCGCAGTAACCATCGTCGCACTTGCCGAGATGGATGGGAAGTCTGCCGACCTTATCCCTTGCGGCGATAAGCGTACCTCTGTCCGTGAGCAACAGTATGGAGGCAGTGCCCTCCACCTGCTCCTGCGCGTAGCGAATACCTTCGACGTAGCTGTCCTTGCTGTTGCTAAGCGCAGCCACCAGCTCGTTGGTGTTGCCCTTGCGGCCGGGCATTGCGTCGAA
>CAMWHW010000206.1 GCA_947174175.1 uncultured Clostridia bacterium
GTCCAGAATCACGCGGATACCGTTTTTATGAAAAGCGTCGATAAGCGAGGCAAACTCCGCGGGCGTGCCCAGCCTTGCGGTTACGCAAAAATATCCCGTTACCTGATAGCCCCAGGAGCCGTCGAACGGATATTCCGTCACAGGCATAAACTCGACGTGGGTATAACCCATATCCCTGACGTAAGGCACCAGCTCCCTTTCTAGATCTGCGAAAGAATAGTAACTTCCGTCCTTTTTCTTTTTCCACGAGAGCAGGTTGACCTCGTATACGTTTACGGGTTGCTCTCCCGCGGCTGCCGTCAAACGTTCGTTGGCTTGAAGCGACGTGTAAACTATCGAAGCCGTTGAATCAGGAAAGTCCGAACGGAACGAATACGGATCGCACTTATAAAGCTTTCTGCCGTCGAAGGTGGTTATGCAGAACTTATATCTGTCACCCTCCGCCGCCGAAGTTTCAACCTCGTAGCTTTCCCCGTCGGCAAGCTTTTTCATCTGACATTTTTCACAATCCCAGCCGTTGAAATCGCCTACGACGCTGACTTTATGCGCGTGAGGAGCCCATACTCTGAAAACGTACTTACCATCACTTACTGCGTGACAGCCGAAAAATTCGTACGCACTGATATCCTCGCCTCTGTGAAATAAATCCAGCTTTTCGCATTTAGTCATATTTATACCTTTACTATTCTAACATAAGGGCAGCTAATTTTCAAGACCGAAATGAAAAAAACAATTAAAAAATATTAAATTTTAAAGCTTGACGAGCACGGCGGACAAACTTCCGTCGCAACTTATCGATAAGTATGCGTTATCAAGTACTCTGTAAACGGCGTCATTATCGGAAATCGCCCCGAAAAGTACGCAGTTTTTGCTTTCGTCGTAACTTGCGCCGCCGCGAAACGCGAAATAAGTACAGCCGGGTATTATTCCCTTCAACGCGTAATCTGCTTTGACTTCTCCGTCTGGCGCGTAGGGAATTTCCGTATTCCCGCGCGGAAGCAAATCAAGTTCCAACCCTTCGCACGACAAACCGACGAAAGCACCGTCGGTTATACGAAAATGCAATTTCAACTTTAACTCGGGCGTGCAGACAAAAAATAATTCATCCTCTGCCGTTTGAGTATTGCATATCGTTTTAAGAATTTTGCGGTCCCTTTCGTACGAGATTTTGTAATCACCGGGTACGCCTATTCCGCCTGAGTATTTAAACCGCATTTTACACCCGACACGATATACAGCCGCGATGATATACCGCGGCCGCAAAATTCGCAATTTACTTATTCGTAATCAACTACGCCTATCCATCTGCGGAGGAATTCGTCCTCTTCGGGCTTAGCCTTGGTAAGTCTGGAAGCCGCAACTATGGGTATCCACTTCTGTACGTACTGCTTTGCGGTATCGCTCTTTAAGCAGTAAAGTTTAAGATACTTTTCGGCAAGCTGTTCCTTACCTTCCAGATAGAACATAAGGTAAGTTCTTGCAACATCCGCCGAAGCGTTGCCCTGCGTTGCGTGCGCCCAGTCAATAATGTAGGGCGTGCCGTCCGCCGTAATAATTATGTTGCTCGGATGGAAATCGCCGTGGCACAGGTTGTAGTGCTTGGGCAGGGAGTCCAGGCGGGTGTGCAAATCGTAGCGCGTGGTTGCGTCCAGATTAGCCTCGCTTATTCTGCCCTGCATTTTGTCTTTAAGCTTGTTGAGCATAGGCACGCGTTTGGAAAGCACCGTCCTTTGAAGGGATACGAACAAATCAAGGTATTCGTCCTCCTTTTCGGGATGCTGGCGCATAAGCTCCGAAAGCGTAGTTCCCTCGATATAGTCCATTACGATGGACCACTTGCCGTCCACGACTTCGATTGCCTTGATTTTGGGAATATTGAGGTCGGTTTCCTCCACTCTCGCCTGATTGAGCGCCTCGTTAAGAATACCCGACTTGGTGTATTCCTCACCGAAAACCTTTACAAAACCGTCTTCCGTCTTGAAAAGCTCTTTGCCCAGATGTTCCTTTACAAACTGCTTTGTAGTCATATTATTCCTCCTTACCTTTTCAGTTCTTTCCGTAATATGCGTTGAGATACATCTCTTTGAGTTCGCTCATTAAAGGATAGCGGGGATTTGCACCCGTGCACTGGTCGTCGAACGCCTGCTCCACCATTTCGTCAAGACGGTCAAGGAAGTCTTTTTCGTCAATTCCGTAATCTTTGATAGACTTCTTGATGCCAATTTTGGCTTTGAGTTCATCGATAAGCTTTATAAGATTATCCAGTTTTTCCTTATCGTTTTTGCCCGTTACACCAAGGAATTCCGCAACTTCCGCATACTTTCTTAAAGTCTTGGGATGGTCGTACTGACTGAAAGTACCCATCTTTACGGGAACTTCGGAAGCGTTGAAGCGCAGAACGTGATTTATCATAAGCGCGTTTGCCACGCCGTGGGGCAGGTGATGGAACGCACCCAGCTTATGCGCCATAGAATGGCAAATACCCAGGAACGCGTTCGCAAACGCCATACCGGCCATAGTTGCGGCGTTAGCCATCTTTTCCCTCGCCTCGTAATCGGTCTGACCGTTGTCGTACGCTCTGGGAAG
>CAMWHW010000207.1 GCA_947174175.1 uncultured Clostridia bacterium
ATTTTATTATGTGCAAAAATAAAATACAAGCAACGCTGCTTTACAATCCGTCAACTTAACCTTGCAATTTAAAAAACCGCCTATTGCGGCGGTTTGTTTTTATTTCTTTTTCCTCTTTTTCTGATGACTATCACGGTGACGACGAACGCTATTAAAAAGGTAACCGCCCAGCCCGGCACCACTATTAAAAGCATATAGAAGGTCGAAGGGTCCGCCAGGTTTGCCGACTTCATTACGGCAAGCATGAATATGAACGCCGAAAGCGCATTGACGCCGATAAACGCAAGCGTGATTATTCCCGCAATTATAAGCGCCCTGACTATGCCCGACTTCTTTTTTGCGGGCTTGGCTTCGGGTGCGGCTGCAAGCTGTCCGACGGGCTCAACCGCCGAAGCGGGCTCCGCAGTTTGCGGCGCGGCGGGTTCGACAGCCGCAGAAGGCTCCGCAGTTTCATTGCCGTTTATCAGCCAGTCCAGACTCACGCCGAAATAAGCGCCTATCGCCGCAGCCTTTTCGGAGTCGGGCACACTCTGCCCCGTCTCCCACTTGGAGACCGCCTGACGCGACACGCCCAGCTTAATAGCAAACTCCTCCTGCGACAAGCCGCTCTTCCTTCTCAGATTATAAATTCTTTCGCCGAACTCAACCATAGCCCCATTATACACCGCCGCGCAAAAAATTGCAAGCATGCGCATATAACACAATTAAAAGCCGCGCGGCAGACTGCCGCGCGGCTTTTCAATTACTCTTTGTTTTCGTCCTCGCCGAAGCCCATATCGGTCACGGGGTCTGCGGGAGTATAGAAGCCTCCCACGTCGAACACCCTTCCGTCGTCAACGGGCATTGGAGCTACCACGTTGCGCACCACCGTCCTTACGGGAGCCGCCTGCACGTTCTGCACGGGCTTTTTGGTAGTGTCAATTTTGGTGGTCGTCACCGTCGTCATAACGGCGTCGGGCGGAACCTGCGCCGCCGCGGGCGCCACACTATCGTTAGCCGTTGCGGCTGCGTTCTGCGCCGTCGACTTTTCCTCCGCCAGCACTCTTTTAACGGTCGTTTCAACCAGCTCGGTCAGCGTCTGCATGGAAACGCCGCTCTGCATAACCTGGTCGCCGCCAAGACGGCTGAGAATATTGGCAAGCTGCAAATCGGTTTTCGCCTGAGCAATCTGCTGGTCGGTCAACGCCTTAGCGGTCTGCTCGGCACGCATTGCCGCCTGCTCCGCCTTCATGGTCGCAAACTCAGCCTGCATCTGCATGAACTGCGCTTCGGTTATAGACGAGCCGCCCGCAGAACCGCCCGCCGCCATAGGCTGACCGCCCTGCATCGTCTGCGGCGCGTACTGGGGCATAGGCTGGGGTATATACTGGGGCTGAGGCGCCTGCGCCTGGCTAAGTCTTGCCATACGCTCCTCGCGCTCTTCGCGGCGGCGCTGTTCTTCGCGCTCTTCCCTGCGCTCGCGCTCCGCCTTTTCTTCCAGCCTGCGCTGTTCCTCGCGCTCACGCTTTTTCTTGGAAGCGCGCACCGCAAGTGCGATTATAAGTATGAGAAGTATAAGCGCCACGACCGCAATAACCAGCCACAGCCAGTTTGCCTTTAAGAATCTTACTACTTTATCCCACGTCGTAAGCTCCTTCGCAGGCGTAGTATAGCTGAACGATTTAACGGTGTATTGCGCCGCGCTCGCATCAAGCTCGAAGTTCTCGGTGTCTAAAAGTTCAGCCTTAACGAAGTACTGAGTTTCGTATGCAAGCTGGTCCGCCGCAACTTCTTCGGTGCAGGCTTCGTCCTTGTAGTATTTCAATGCTACTACGTCGCTGAATGCACCCATATAGCTCTCGCTCGCGAATACGGGAAGCGCTCCTTCCTTCTTGGTTGCCGTCAATACCGCTTTCGATATGTTCCAGTCAACGGCGGCTTCGTGCGCCAAAAGCGTAACTTCTTCGGTTTCTCCGTCGTATACTACCGCGGCAAATACCGCTTTCTTTAAAGTAGTAACCGTAGCCCACTCGTAGTTTTCGGGGTCGTTCAGCGCAAACACAGCCTTGTACGAACCTACAACCGTACCGCTTTGAAGCTTGTCGGTGACGAATGTCATTAACGCACTGTCGTAACCGTTAAAGTTATCAACGGTAGGTTTAATTGCAACACCGGTATAATTCAGTCCGCCCTTGAATACTGGCAACGCAACCTTTTCCCTATCAACGCCAATCTCGACGAAAGTTGTATATTCGTTGCCGTCGTCGTCCGTGTACGTGACGGTAATTTTCTGCAAGCCGAACTTGAATTTTCCGCCGTCGCGCAAACCTTCGCAAGACAGTTCGTAGTCTTCCGTCGCCTCGTCGCCGCCCGTCGTATTGACGGTTACGTTAAGCACCTTTTTCAAATCGTCCAGCGTGTTCACCGTGGTGAACTTCGCGCCGTCCTCCACCTTTGCGGTAATGCCCAAAATGCTTGCATCCGTAATGGTCAGAGTCGCCGTCTTATCTTTGATACCGTTGTAGTTATCGGTATCAGCAACCGTGAACTTTGCTGTAAACACGTAAGTTCCGATTTCGGTAAATTCATTTCCG
>CAMWHW010000208.1 GCA_947174175.1 uncultured Clostridia bacterium
GAAGAATACTGTTTCAATTTGCCAAGCAGGAAGAATATCAGTAAAAGTATAACGCCCAAAATTATTACTTTTTGAATAATTCTGAGGTTGACGTTTCTTTTTCTGCAATTTTCCCTGAAAAACAGGACGTACAGACATATGAAATAGAAAGCGTATCTTATGAAAATATTTCTGTCCGACGTCACCAATACCATTGCGACAAATACCACGATAGGTATAAGCAATGCGATTATACTAATTGAATCTTTACTCTTACCGGAGAATAATCTTATCATCAGACGGAAAGTATTTACGTAGGCAATTGCCGTTACGACTTCGCGCATCTGATTGAAAAGAAATCCCGGCGTATAATCGTTGTAGACGATGTTCTGGTATATCGTTCTCAGCTTGTCGCTAAACGAACCCGCCCCCGACACGTCGGACAATAATTTATAAATATATATTGCGGCAAATCCCACCGAAACTATTAAAAGAATATATACGGGATACCGCCTTTGTACGTTGGCGTCGTTCACAGGAAGTCTTGCGGTTTGCTTGTTTGCAGAGCGTGCAGGGCTGAGAGATTTGACAAGCAATCCGCCCAAACCAAAGGCAATTATGGCAGTGACGACGTACAATACGAACAATCCGTTTATTTTAACTTCCCAGTTGGTATAGTTGCACAAAACGATTGTAAACGTGGCAAAAAGCATCAGGCACAACAAAAACCAGGGAGAAAGCAAATCCTTTTTCCCTGAAAAATAAGCTATGATTACGAATATAGCCAAAAGCAAAAACATTAATAATGCCATAATGCCTCCACCGAAACCTCGGCACGCGCCAAGGTCAGAACAAACCTAACGTTACCTTAACAAAAAAGCCGAACCGTCCTTCCTTCGTATACGATCTCAATTCCTTACTATTCTTTAAAATTCTGTTTTTACCCTTGCAGGTTTTTGCTTGGGAACAGATACCGATTAAAGGATATTTTTCCGCCGCCTCGGGAAATTTTTCAACTATTTCTTTTGCAAGCAGGCTGCGCCCGTTACGGTATTCCGCATGCTTGATTTTCTTCGTTCTTTCCTTTAATCTTTTGGCAAAACTGCTTTTTGCCCCCACGACGTTATTTTCGTGCTGTCTGTATTTTATAAACGACCTGCTATCGTAAACTATTCCGTCGTAAAGCGACGCGACCATAGCTATCCACACGTCGTGAATTCTGTTTCGCAACAGAGCCGGTGTGGGGCGGTGTTCCTCCTCCGTAAGCAAACGGAAAAATTTATTGGTCAACACCATGGTGCAGCCCGCTATCATATTACATTCGAGAATGCTTACCGGCGTTAAATGTATGAAAGTATCTTCGCCGTACCGAAGCCCCATTGAGTTGCCGAATTTATCTACGCACTCCTGATTAGAGCCGTACAGAAGTTTACCGTCAAGAAGTTTTACTGCTTCTATTATCTTATTCTCTTCCCAGATATCGTCCTGGTCGGCTAGCGAATAATAATCGAAAGTGTCGGGTACAGAATACAGCAAATTCATAAAACTGTTGCCAACGCCTACGTTTTCCGCAAAGTCGATATTAACGTTAGAAAATTTTTGCGAGTACTCCGTTAAAATATTTTTCGTTTCATCGGAAGAACCGTCGTCGCGAATAAACAGCGAAACCTCTACGTCCTTCTGCTTTAATATACTGTCAAGCTGTTCGCGTAAATACTTTTCGCCGTTGTAAGTACTCACTAATACTGCTGCTTTAATCATTTATATTCTCTGCCTGCTCTTCCTTATAAAACGCTTTAAAAGTATGGTGAGAAACTCTTTTTTCCTCGGGAGGCAATTTCATATAATCGCCATAAATGCTTGACAGATATTTATCGTACTGCTTAATTGCCTTAAATTCGTACTCTTCGAACGGCAATTGAATATATTCGGTAAAAACGTCCTGCGGCAGAATTTCTCTTTCCCTGTACGAACCGCCTACCGCACCCGCATAGCTTGCCGAATTAAAATCTATTTTCTTATATTTTTTCTGAATCTTGTCAAAGAGCTTACTCTTGTTTACAGATCTGCTTAAAATGAAGAAGGCGAAACGGAAAGGCTCGTAATACCACCCGTGCGTTTTGGAACGGAAAAATTTTTTCCAGTGGGCGGCAATAAGCAGATTGCGCTTAAAAGACGTGGATTTGAACGCCTTTTTGGCGGCTTTATACGAATTGCCCAAGCCGTCGATGGGAAATATATCTATATTTACCCCGATTTTATTGCCGTCAACAATATTCTCGTCCTCAAGAACCGTATCGGGATTATACAATTTTGCCGACAAATCCACGTACGATTTATCCGTTTCCCACGACCAGATTTTAAAAGGCACGTCGTTGGAAAGGCAATACGAAATAAACGCATCGTAATCGGGGCGCGGCATCATAATGTCGATATCGTCGTCCCATGGAATAAAGCCTTTGTGACGAACCGCACCCAAAAGAGTGCCGCCGCCCAAATAATATCTAAAATTATTCTTTTAGCAAATTTCGTGAACTGCAAGCAATAATTCCAGTTCTATTTTTTTTAATTGTTCTAAGT
>CAMWHW010000209.1 GCA_947174175.1 uncultured Clostridia bacterium
CCGTAGAATAATAATTGCCTGCGGGCAATAAGCTTTGGGAGATAAATTTATGAAGAAACAGACGACGGGCGAATTTTTGGCTGCGCTTAGAAAAGCCAACGGCTTGACCCAACAGGAGGTTGCCGAAAAACTGAATATTTCCGACCGCACCCTTTCAAGCTGGGAAACGGGAAGAACCGCGCCCGACCTGTTATCTTTGCCCGAGCTTGCCGATTTGTACGGTGTGACCGTGGACGAAATTCTGCGCGGTGAAAAAAGGCAACCCGTTCAGAATAACAGCTTTGCGGAAGAGCCCGAAACGCAGGTTTCGATATTCGAAGAGCGGTTTACAAAATTTAACCGCAGTCGCGTTCAATTTATCGCACTTGCGGTTTTATGCGCATTGATGGTATTCGTTGGCTGCATTATTATGCTGTACTCCACCGCTCCCGTTTGGCTGGACGTTCTTTTGATTTTTGCAGGCGCAACAGGAAACGCGGTTTTTATTGCAGGTATTTTTAAATGCGAAACTCTTGCGTTATCCGATATTGACGAGAGCGAAAAGTCATACGCGCTTACGGTCAGACACAAAACGGCAACGGCGGTCATTTTAAATTCACTGGCTTACTTTTTGGGCGCAATTATAATTTTAATATGCGAATATACCGTTTCCATTTGGTCGACGGACGTATCGGGCGCAATTTGGTATATTTATGAAGCGAACGTTGCAATTGCAATAAGCGTATGCATCGTTTTGGGAGTTGCGCTTCTTATAAGCGGAATTTTATATAACGTTATCCACTTAAACTGTTCAGGTAACACGGCGCAGAAAACCGCCGCTAAATCGAATAGAAAGCTTTTGCGCAAGCTTGCACTGTTCGGCATAATTCCCGTTGCGCTGTGCTTTATTCCCTATATAGTTTTAAGCCACGTTATAATTACGGAAGTCGAAAGAACTTACTTTACCGCAAACGGTGTTGACGAAGTTTATAGATATTTCCAGACGCTGACATTAGATACCGACCGCGTTTTAACCAATTGGCAGCACAACAATACAAGGGACGTTACCGTTATCCCGGCAGGGAAATATTATCTTGATTTTCAAAGCGAAACTTACGTAGTGGCAAGCGACGCGTACGATTCTTTCCCCCTTCCTCCGGAACCCAGAAAGTTTTACGATATAGGCAACAACTTTTACGCTTGGTTCGGGAATAATGATAAATGTCTTGCAGACGTTGCAGACCTTGGCGGCGATGCAATGATTTTTTATTTAAAAGAAGGCGTTAAAATTGAAGATATCGACCCCGAAAAAGATTATGAAAATTACTTCGCATACTACGGTCATGAAGAAGTTATTGAGTTCACCTCACCCGACGGAGAAAAATTATCTGCGGTGAACTTGCATTATTATTCAAATCACGACGGTTGGTATTATTACTGCGGCAATTACTGCTACCATTATACGGACCAGTTGATTTTGTCGCGCGACGGCGACGTTTATACTTATCAGCTAATCGGCTACTACGACTACTCACCCGTCGGGCTGTATACTCTTTTAGGAGCCGCAGGAGCGACGGCTTTAACCTGCTCCGCCGTATACTTATTTAAAAGAAAGAAAATCAAGTACGCATTTTAACTCTTCGGCACGAGGCTGCCGCCGCTGCCGGCGAGTGAGGCTTGCAGATATGCGTCGGGAATTTTGCCCGCGATTACGCTTTCGCATATCAGCACCTCGATAGTCGAGGCGAGGTTGGACGTCTTGTCCGGCATAATTATGGAAATGTCCGAAACAATTTCCAGATACAGCGAGTGCTTGGTCTGGTTTATGCCCGCGTCCACAAATTTGGAAACGAAGCGGCATTCCACGTTGGAGATGGGAATAATCTTGATGTTTATTTTCTGACCGAAACCGGCAAGCGCCTCTATACCCGTCAACGCGCCTATGGGCACCTGTATGCCCTCCGCGCTCATACGCGTTAAATTTTCCTGCGAGAGATACGCCGTATCTCTCGCTATTCTGTTTATTTTAAGGCTGTCCGTCGTGATCGTCGCGACGTCCCCCGCCTCGTCGTAGGTGATGGTTATTAAATCTTCGTACCGCAAATTGTCGTTGAGCGTATAATATATGGCGTCGTTTACGGCAACCGTGGTAATGGAACGGATAGTCGCCTCGCTTATTGAAATTAAAATTTTGGTTACGTTGCGCTGAAAAAACAGCATGAGCGCGATGAGCAGAAGACAGATTACCGCGATTATAATTTTAAGTCGTTTATGCTTGCGCCGCTTTTTCATATAATATCGTATGCGTTGCGCGGCTAATTTATTTGCAAATACCGCGCCGCTTTGCTATAATTTAATTATGATTGTATTCGTAATTGCTATGGAGAGCGAGGCGCGCCCCGTTATTGACAAAATGCAGAACGCCGTTGAAAGCGTTGTGCACGAAAGAAAGGTCGTGCGCGGAAAATTGTGCGGCGAGGACACGGCGGTTATCGTTTGCGGCGTGGGCAAGACCAACGCGGCGGCGGGAACGCAATACGCGGTGGATTGTCTGGGCGCAGATAAGATTATCAACG
>CAMWHW010000210.1 GCA_947174175.1 uncultured Clostridia bacterium
ATTAAAAATGGTTGTAATTGATTTTTAAATCTGCTATAATATTCAACTGAATGGATGAAGTAAACGCACCGCGCGCAATTTAAGGGGGCGGACGGGTTGATAACCGTCGGGCGGCGGTGAAAAATTTCGGAGGAAATTTTATGAAAAGAATAGGTTTGCTTACGAGCGGCGGCGATGCTCCCGGAATGAATGCCTGCATAAGGGCGGTTGTAAGAACCGCTCTGTATTACGGTATGGAGGTTTACGGCATAGAGCGCGGCTATCAGGGGCTTATCGACGACGATATGATTCCTATGGAAATGCGTTCGGTATCCGACATCGTTCAGCGCGGCGGCACCAAGCTCAGAACGGCAAGATGTCTTGAAATGCTGACCAAGGAAGGTCAGAAACGCGCCGTTAAAACGCTTGAAGCGAGAAATATCGACGGGCTCGTCGTTATCGGCGGTGACGGTTCTTTCAGGGGTGCGAAGTGCCTTTCGGAAGAATACGGTATTCCCACGATAGGAATTCCCGGCACGATTGACAACGACCTGGAATACACCGACTATACGCTTGGTTTTGATACGGCGGTAAACACCTGTATCGACGTTATAAACAAATTGCGCGACACCATGACCTCGCACGAAAGAATTTCAGTAGTAGAAGTTATGGGCAGGCGCTGCGGCGACATTGCGTTGTTTGCGGGCATTGCAAGCGGCGCGGAAATAATCGTAGTGCCCGAAGTCGTATTCGATCTGGACGATATCGTTATGCGCATAAACCGTTCCAGAGCGAACGGCAAACATTCCAATATAGTAGTCGTGGCGGAAGGAGTGTGCACCGCAGACGAGTTTGCAAAACAGTTGCAGTCGGTCACGACCTATTCGGTTCGTCCTACGACGATTGGTCACATTCAGCGCGGCGGCTCGCCCACGATGGCGGACAGAATGTTGGCGGCGCAGTTCGGCAATAAAGCCGTAAGGCTTTTGAAGGACGGCATAGGAAACCGAGTGGTAGGTATCCGCAAAAACGAAATAATAGATATGGATATCATAGAAGCGGTAAGTATGAAAAAGAAGTTCAATTACGAGCTGTACGAAACCCTTCAGATGATTTCAATGTAAAAGCAAATTAAAACCGCTTTAAACAAGCGGTTTTTTTATGGGAACGGTAAGTTTTATATGATTTTATGCGTCAATTTAAGCCCTTGCCTTGAAGTTAATATCGAGGTGGATTCGCTGTCCGTGGGCAAAGTAAATAAAGTAATAAGCCGCCGCACGTTTTTTACGGGCAAAGCAATGAACGTGGCGACGGGTGTTTCGCGTTTGGGTGCGCACGCGCTTGCAACCGGCTTTATGTACGAGGACAACGGCAGACTTTTTGAGCAGGAAATGCACAAAGAGGGCGTGACGTACAAATTCGTATGGAACAAGGGGCGCGTAAAGGAAGTTTACAACTTTATCGACAGGCGTTCAATGCTGACCGAGGTGGTTGACGAAGCCACGCCGATAGAGGAAGGCAACGCCGAAAAGCTTTTAAAGACGGTTGAGGACCTTGCAAAAAACTGCAAGGCGGTGGTTATTTCGGGCTACGTTCCCGCGGGGCTTCCCGACGACTATATGTGCAAGGTGCTTTCGGTTATTCCCAAGAATGTAATCAGGGTAGTGGATAGCGACGGCGACAAGCTTTTAAAGCTGGTGGAGTGCGGCGTTGACCTTGTCAAGCCCAATCTGGAAGAGTTAAAACGCGCGCTCGGCGTTAAAATTACCGACAGAGATAGCCTTATAAGGGCGTGCGAGTCGCTTTTGCAGAAGGGCGCAAAGCGCGTTTTGCTGTCGCTTGGCAAGCAGGGCGCGGTAATCTGCGACGGTAAGCAGCGGCTTTACTGCACGTCATTAAACGTTGCAATGAATTCCACGGCGGGTGCGGGCGACGCAATGGTGGCTGCGGCGACCAAAGCGCTTGCCGACGGGGCGGAGCTTAAAGATATTCTGCGCCGCGGCGTTGCTGCGGGAACGGCTTCGGTAACGCTTCCCGACAGCATATCTTTCCTGCGTGAAAAGTACGAAGAAATTCTGAGTATGATGACCGTTAAGGAAATTTGACCAAATACACTTGATTTTTGACGAATTTGCACTATAATTATATATATAATATTGAAAGGCGGTACATAATTTATGTGGAACGAAAAGGGACCTTTGGAACTTTTAAAGGAAATGCCCAACGTGTTGACGGCTGAAAATCTTGCGCAGATTCAGCGCGTAATCGATAACGACAAGTTTATAAACAGCCAAAAGCTGAGGGCTGATTTGTGCGGCAAGTACGCGCCTTTCTGCGCGAATTGCGACAAGACGGTTATTAAACCCTGCGCGGTCGCTTATGTAAGAATGAAGATTAAAGAGGGTATGGAGGTGCAGATGGAGAATATTCCCGACGAAGCACCCGAACCCCCTTCCGAAATCGAGGGGTTGGAAGAGGTTGTTGAAGTAGAGCCTCAGCCCGAACCCGGCAAAAAGATAAGAATTGCCATCGCACGGCGGAAGTAATTTCCTAAAACCACAATATATTGATGT
>CAMWHW010000211.1 GCA_947174175.1 uncultured Clostridia bacterium
CCCTTGGAAATATCGCTAAGAACACGCGAAGAAAAGCCCGTAAGACGGAATTTAAGATTGGGAACGACCAATAAAGACTGTGCAAGCGCGCGGCAATCTAACGGCGCAAGCTTATCGTTTGAAATTTTTCCCGTAAGTCTTTCGACGTCCTTGACCTGGTTTAAAAGCTCTATTATTCCCACTCTTACAACTGTTGCATTGTAAAGCTCTTCAACACCGTCAAGTCGATGGTTAATTGCATTTACGCTTTTCAGCGGCGACAGCAGAAGGTTTAGCAACAACCTTGCGCCCATACCCGTGCAAGTCTTGTCAAGCACCCATAAAAGCGTACCGTACTTCTTCCCCTCGTAGATGCTTTTAACGAGTTCAAGATTTCTTCCCGCCGTCATATCCAGCTGCATACAATTGGCGGGCGAAACGTATTTTACACCGTCAATGATTGCAAGAGCATGCTTTTGCGTTTCTTTAAGATATTCTATTAACGCGCCGATTGCACAAATTGCATCATTCTTGCCGTCTATTGAGAAAGCCGAAAGCGACTTAGTATTAAGCTGCGTTAAAATACTTTTATGTGCGGCGGCGTAATTGAAAGCCCAGCCGAGATAGGAAGAAAAAGGCGGCAACAGCCCTTTTTTGACTTCTGGCAGATCCTTAGCGGCAAACAACATTTCGTCGTTGGAAATAATCTCTTTGACGCCCAGTCTCATAAGATGATTGACCGCGCTTTTAACGACGTCCGCTCCCGCAAATTCGCTTGCGCAAAGCTCACCCGTCGTTATATCCGCCCAGGCAACCGCCACGGTTTTGTCGTTTTTGAAAACCGAACAAATATAATTGTTTTCTTTTTCGCTGAGGCTGTTATCGTCCGTAACCGTACCTGCGGTTACGACTCTGATAACGTCGCGCTGCACTATTCCCTTCGATTCCTTCGGGTCACTCAACTGCTCGCAAATCGCTACTTTTTCACCGAGAGAAACAAGCTTTGCAATATAACCGTCCGCAGCGTGAAAGGGAACGCCGCACATGGGCGCGCGCTCTTTAAGTCCGCAGTCCCTGCCCGTAAGCGTAAGCTCCAACAGCGATGAAGCGCGTATTGCGTCGTCGAAAAACATTTCGTAAAAATCGCCAAGGCGATTGAACACTAGGCAGTCATTGTACTTATCTTTTATCTGAAGATAGTGCTTCATCATAGGTGAAATTTCCATTTTTTACCCCTAAACTTTATCCCCGAACAGCGATACGCCGTTTGCTTCGTTTACCTTTACGTTGACGAAATTGCCTCTTTCGTCGTTATCGCTTGCAAAATAAACCATTCTGCCGTACTCGTTTCTGCCCTGGTACAGTCCGCGCTTGCCGTCAAAATCTTCGCACAGCACCTCAACCGTCTGCCCGACGAACTTAGCTGAGTGGGTTCGCGTCTGCGCGTTGACCAGTTCGACAAGCTCCATAATTCTGCGCTTGCAGACGTCCTCGGGAATCTGGTCAGGCATCAAAGCCGCTTTCGTACCCTCGCTTCTGGAATAGACAAAACTGAAAGCAGATGCAAAATCAACCTTTTTAACAAGCTCCAAAGTCGCTTTAAAATCTTCCTCCGTTTCTCCGGGAAAACCTACGATAATATCGGTCGTGATGGCGCAATCGGGCACGTATTTTTTCAGAATATCCACTTTCCGCAGATAGTCCGCCGCAGTGTAGCGTCTGTTCATTGCCGCAAGAATCGAATCGGACCCGCTCTGCACGGGCAAATGCAGGCAGTGACAGATTTTAGGATATTTAGCAATAACTTTTGCAAGCTCCTCCGAAAAATCTTTGGGATGGCTAGTCATAAAGCGCAATCTGAAATTCCCCCCAATTTGCGCAACTTTTTCAAGCAGTTCGTAAAAAGGAACATCGGCGCCGCCGTTACCGTAAGAGTTAACGTTTTGTCCGAGCAAAGTAATTTCTTTATAGCCCTGCTCTACCAGCGATTTTACTTCGGCTATAATGTTTTCCGACTTTCGGCTTCTCTCTCTGCCGCGCACGTAAGGAACGATACAATAAGTACAGAAATTGTTACAGCCATATGTAATGTTGACCCACGCATTGGGATAGCTCGTTCTCAGCGGAACGTCGCCCTCTTCTATACGTCCATCGCACTCCTCGATTTCGATTATCGCCTTGCGGCGGCTTTGCTTTCGGATTATGTAGTCCTTTAACTTTGACAGATTGTGCGTGCCGAAAATTATATCGACGTATGGAAATTTTTCGTGCAGATTTCCCGCTTTGTTGATCTGTTGCGGCAGACAGCCGCCGACAGCAATAATCATATCACGCTTGGCAGCTTTCAGCTTTTTAAGCATGCCGATATTGCCGTACGCATGATTTTCGGCGTTTTCTCTTATGCAACACGTATTAAAAACGACGATATCCGCCTCTTCGATTTCGTTACAACTTTTATACCCAAGCTCCAATAAAATGCCCGCAATCTTCTCCGATTCGTGCACGTTCATCTGACAGCCGTAGGTTACGATGTGATAAAACTTATCCATAATAT
>CAMWHW010000212.1 GCA_947174175.1 uncultured Clostridia bacterium
GTTTTTATCCTGAAAGTCGCGTTCGTTGATTTCCTTTAAAACTTCTTCCAGAGAGTGCTTAGAGCCTTTAAGTTTATCCTCTTCATATCTTCTCTTTGCTCTCACCTCGGGCGAAGCGGTCAGATAGAACTTAAATTTGCACTTGGGCAAAACGTTGGTTCCAATGTCTCTGCCGTCCAGAATGCAGGAAGTCTTCTGCGCGATTTCACGTTGAAGCGCAACCATCTTCGTGCGAACGAAGCTGTAAGCCGATACGTAGGATGCAAGAAGCGACACCTGCGGGGTACGGATAAGGTCGGAAACGTCCTCCCCGTCAAGTAAAGTTATTTGCTTACCGTTTTTATATTCAACCTTAAGGTTGAGTTTATTCGTAATGTGCTTTACGGCGTCCTTGTCGGCATAATCGCCGTTCTCCCTTACGCATTTAAGCGCCAGTGCTCTGTACATAGCGCCCGTATCGAGATAGAGTATGCCAAACTTCTCGGCCACTTTTTTGCAAACCGTGCTTTTACCGCTGCCTGCGGGGCCGTCAACCGCAACGTTTAATATCGAAGTCAGGTCTTTTCTGAGATTTTTGGCGTCGTTAAGATAGACGTGTTCGGAAACAAAATCTCCGTCGACCAGAAGCATTACGCGTATGCACCTTGCAAGCGCACCTTCGATTTCGGGTTCAAGTGAAGAATAAAGTGCGCAGGACGTAAAGCCTGCCTCCCTTGCCGCCTTTGCAGGATAAAAAGATTTCAGGTCTGCGGTATTTGAAAACATAATACAGATAATCTGTCCGTGTTCGATATTATTTGCTTTTACGATACCGTTCAGAAGCTCCTTAACTGCTTCCCTGATTTGTTCGGGGGTATCGCGCAAAACGGTAGTTGCGCCTCTGATTGCCTTCATACTTCCTCCAATTTAATTGAATTTCCCGCGGCGTAGCCCGTTGAAAAGGCTATTTGCAAATTAAAACCGCCCGTAAGCGCGTCGACGTCCAGAACTTCTCCGCAAAAATACAGACCTTTTATTAATTTGCTTTCCATAGTCTTGGGATTAATCTGTTTTACGTCCACTCCGCCGCTCGTAATAATCGCTTCGTCAAACGTTCGTAACGATAAAACAAGCATATCAAATTTCTTAATTGTTGTCAACAGTGCCGCCCTTTCATTCCTTGATACGGAATTTACTTTCTTGTTAAAATCAATTCCGCTCCTTTTAAGCACCTCGGCAACCATCGAAGACGGCAAAAGTCCTTTAAGAAGAACGCCTATCGATTTATTCGGCGAAGCGGCAAAATCGCGCAGAATTCTGTCGTCAAGCTGCTCTTCGGTCAATGCGGGCTTTAAATCAACGGATAATCTGACCTTGTTCAAGTCTAATCTGTTTATAAAGCTGGATACGGTCAGAATAATCGGACCCGATACGCCGAAATGAGTGAACAGAAATTCACCGAAAAGACTGTGAATTTTCTTTTCGCCGTAATATACGGACACTCCTACGTTTTTTAACGCAAGTCCCTGCATTTCGGCAAAATACTTTCCCTTTAAATTCAGTCCGCACAGCGCAGGCTTAATGTCTACGATTTCGTGACCGCACGCCCTTGCAAATTTAAGTCCGTCACCCGTCGAACCAGTCAAGGGATAGCTGACTCCGCCGGTGCAAACTATAACCTTATCAAACGAAATTGAGCTATTATTTACAATTATGTCTGACACAGTACTGTTTAAAACTTCAATTTTATCTACTTTTGTGTTAAATTTGAACTTAACGCCGACATTTTTACATAAATTTTCAAGGCATTTGGTTACGTCACTCGCTTTATCGCTGACTGGGAAAACCCTATTGCCTCTCTCTGTTTTTAATTGCAGTCCGCCGTTTTCGAAAAGTGACATAGTATCGTCTGAAGAAAATGAATAGATTGCACCCGTAAGAAATTTCGGGTTACGCACTACGTTTTGCAAAAACTCCTGCGGAGGAACGGCGTTTGTAAGATTACAACGCCCTTTTCCCGTTATATATATTTTTTTACCGCATTTTTCGTTCCTTTCGAATACGGTTACGTTGTTTCCGTTGGCTGCGGCGGTATATGCCGCCATCAGTCCGGAAGCTCCCGCTCCTATAACTGCAACTTTCATATTATCTAAAAATAAGCGACGGAAACAGAATTACTTGCTTCCGTCGCACGAATTTATTTATACGGGGTAAACCTTGTTAGGGTTTTTAGCCATATCGCTGTCGACCAGCGTTTGTTTCGCCTTGCGCCACTTGAAGAAGTTAGTAGATACTTCGGGGAACAATGCGTAAGACAATACGTCTTCTTCCTTTTCATAGAAGCCGTCGGCTTTAACTATTTCAGTAAGCTCAGCCATCTCGTCGCTAATCAAATCAGCAGGACGGCAAGTGACGACCTCTTCACCGTTTTTAGTGCACTGTTTAAGCAGATTCTTGTTAATTTCACCCGGCACCTTACCGTATTTGCCGAGAAGCAGGTCTTTATACTGAGCCGTAATAGTC